>JAAZDZ010000215.1 GCA_012512545.1 Alcaligenaceae bacterium
CCGGTACAGAACGCGGGCTGATCTTCCAGAGAGCGATTCATGTGGTCGAGCGCCGCATCGATTTTGCCTTGCTGGCGGTCTATCCATGCCTGGCTGCGGAATTGCGGTTCGCGGCGGTTGTTCTCGACAAAAATGGCAATCGCAGCGTCGAGCACGCCATCGGCAATCGCTTCCCAGCACTTGATAGCAGCGCGCTCGCGGCCTTGCTGCGGCAACAAGCGGCCAACAGGAGACAGGGTGTCAAGGTATTCCACGATGACTCGGGAATCGAATAACGCGCCCCCATCGTCCATGATCAGGCAGGGAATCTTACCCAGAGGGTTGTATTGCTGGATGGTCGAGTCTTGAGCCCAGACGTCCTCAAGAACAAACTCGTATTCCAGTTTTTTTTCTGCCAGCACAACACGCGTTTTGCGAACGTAAGGGCTGGTTAACGAACCAATAAGTCTCATGGCAACGTTGTAGGGTTGGGGGCGGGCTGAGTATAGCAGGGCGCCTCCTGGTAATGATGCGTTAATACAACGTTACAAAAGGGGGGTGGTAGAATCCGACTGTTCCGGTTCGTGCCGGTTTCTTCTATTTATTGATCTTTTCTCATGCAAGTTTCCCCTCAGCTTACCCCCCTGAATGCGCTTTCTCCTCTTGATGGCCGTTATGCCGGTAAAGTGAATGTGCTGCGCAGCACATTATCTGAAGCCGCCTTCATGGCGCATCGCGTGGAAGTCGAAGTCGCCTGGCTGATGGGCCTTGCTGAAGCGGGCCTGCCTGAATTGGCGGCGTTTTCTGAAGATGCCAGGCAGAAGCTGGAAGCAGTTGTCAGCGGCTTTTCTGAAAGCGACGCGGCCCGTATCAAGGAAATCGAGAAAACCACCAATCATGATGTGAAGGCCGTGGAATATTGGCTTAAAGAGCAGGTGGCCGGACACCCGGAGCTTGCCCGCGCGGCCGAATTCATTCACTTCGCCTGCACATCGGAAGACATCAACAATACGTCGCACGCCCTGATGCTGAGCCGCGCCCGCGAACAGGCCATTCTGCCGCAGCTGAATCAGCTGAACGACACCCTCAAGGCGTTTGCGCGCCAGTTCGCGCGCCAGCCACTGTTGTCGCGCACGCACGGCCAGCCCGCCAGCCCCACTACGCTGGGTAAGGAGTTCGCCAACTTTGCTGCGCGCCTGGAACGCGCCATCGAGGCCGTCGCCGCAGTTCAGCCCCTGGCCAAACTGAATGGCGCAACGGGCAACTACAACGCCCACTTGAGCGCCTACCCGGAAATCGACTGGCCGGCCTTCAGCAAAGGCGTGCTGCAACGCCTGGGGCTGACACAAAACGAGCACACTATTCAGATTGAGCCGCACGACTGGATGGCGCAACTGTTCGATGCCGTGGCGCGCGCCAACACCATTTTGCTGGATCTGAACCGCGATATCTGGGGTTATATTTCCTTGGGCTACTTCAAACAGCGCCTCAAGGAAGGCGAGGTGGGGTCTTCCACCATGCCACACAAGGTCAACCCCATTGATTTTGAAAACTCCGAAGGCAACCTGGGCCTGGCCAACGCCATGCTGGGCCATCTGGCCGAAAAGCTGCCGATTTCCCGCTTCCAGCGCGACCTTACCGATTCCACCGTGTTGCGTAATCTGGGTGTGGGTCTGGGCTATTGCATTGTGGCTTACGACGCCTGCATGCGCGGCCTGGGCAAGCTGGAACTCAACGCTGCCGCCATCGACGCCGATATCGACGCCTGCTGGGAAGTACTGGCCGAGCCCGTGCA
>JAAZDZ010000216.1 GCA_012512545.1 Alcaligenaceae bacterium
GTGCCGGTCAGCACCACGGTTTTGCCCGCCAGCGGCAAGGCGCCGCCCTGGGGTGCGGCTTCCTGCACGGGTTCGACCCCCGCATCCTGCAACGCCTGGATGATTTCCCGGTTATGGGGTTCGCCAAAGAAACGCGTGACCGAACCCGCCACTACCGGCCCGACATCGCGCACCGCCAGCAGCGCTTCTTCACCGGCCTGCATGACGGCCTCCAGCGAACCAAAGTGCAGCGCCAGATCGCGGGCCGTGGTTTCGCCCACATGGCGGATGCCCAGGGCGAACAGCAACCGCCCCAGTTCAGGTTTGCGGGCCTTGTCGATCGCCTGCACCAGGTTTTCAGCAGATTTGCGCCCCATGCGCTCGTAAGCGGAAAGCTCCAGCACATTCAGGGTGAAGAGATCGGCCAGCGATTTCACCCGCCCGCTTTCCACCAGTTGATCGACCAGTTTTTCGCCCAGCCCTTCGATATCGAGCGCCTTGCGGCCTGCCGCATGGGTCAGGCTCTGCTTGCGCTGCGCCGCGCAGAACAGGCCGCCCGTGCAGCGCGAGGCGGCTTCGTCCTCCAGGCGCTCCACGGCCGAGCCGCAGACCGGACAGCTTTCAGGCATGTGGAAGGCGCGCGCGTCAGCCGGACGCAGTTCGGCAATGGCTGCCACGATTTCCGGGATGACATCACCAGCCCGGCGCACCACTACGGTATCTCCAACATAGATACCTTTGCGACGGATTTCGTCTTCGTTGTGCAAGGTGGCGTTGGTGACGGTCACCCCCCCCACAAAGACCGGCTTCAAGCGCGCCACCGGCGTCAGCGCGCCGGTACGGCCCACCTGCACGTCGATATCAAGCACTTCGGTGGTTTCTTCCTGAGCCGGAAACTTGTGAGCCACCGCATAGCGCGGCGCCCGCGCCACATACCCGAGCACCCCCTGCGCCTCAAGCGAATCCACCTTGTAGACCAGGCCGTCAATTTCAAACGGCAACAGCGCGCGCAGGGCGCTGATTTCTTCGTGATAGGCCAGCAGGCCATCCAGGCCGCGCACGCGGCGGCGCAAGCCATTCACCGGCAAGCCCAGGCCGGCAAACCAGTCCAGCATGCCGGCATGCGTGTCGCGCGGCATGGCGGCTGTGCGGCGCAGACGGATCTCACCCCAGCCATAGGCAAAAAATCGCAATGGACGAGTGGCTGTGATGCGGGGATCCAGCTGCCTCAGGCTGCCCGCAGCGGCATTGCGCGGGTTCACGAAGACCTTTTCGCGGCGTTGCCGCTGCTGGTCGTTCAGGCGCTCGAAATCGTGGTGAGTCATCAGCATTTCGCCACGCACTTCCAGAACTTCGGGAATGTCGTTGCCCTGCAGACGCAAGGGTATGGAACGCACTGTGCGCACATTGGCGGTGATGTCTTCGCCCGTCTGGCCATCGCCGCGCGTGGCGGCCTGCACCAGCAAGCCGTTTTCATAGCGCAGGCTGACCGCCAGCCCATCGAATTTGAGTTCCGCCATGTATTCGACCTGCTCCCCTGAGGACAGCAGCCCGGCAGCCAGCAAGGCTTCGGAATTGCGGCGATCAA
>JAAZDZ010000217.1 GCA_012512545.1 Alcaligenaceae bacterium
GTACCAGCCAGGGTGTAACGGTAGATGTTGTCGACGAAGAACAGGATGTCGCGGCCTTCGTCGCGGAACTTCTCGGCCATGGTCAGGCCGGTCAGAGCCACGCGCAGACGGTTGCCGGGGGGCTCGTTCATCTGACCGAACACCATGGCTACCTTCGACTCGGCCAGGTTATCCATTTGAATAACGCCAGCGTCGGCCATTTCGTGGTAGAAGTCGTTACCTTCGCGAGTACGCTCACCGACACCAGCAAACACCGACAGACCGCTGTGCTGCTTGGCGATGTTGTTGATGAGTTCCAGCATGTTCACGGTTTTGCCCACACCGGCGCCGCCGAACAGGCCGACCTTACCGCCTTTCGCGAAGGGGCAGATCAGGTCAATAACCTTGATGCCGGTTTCGAGCAGCTCTACCGAGGGAGAGAGTTCGTCGAACTTGGGGGCATCCTGGTGGATGGCACGCTTTTCTTCGGCCTGGATGGGGCCGCGCTCGTCGATCGGACGGCCGAGGACGTCCATAATGCGACCCAGAGTGGGTACGCCGACGGGCACCGAAATGGGCGCGCCGGTATTGGATACCGCCATACCGCGACGCAGGCCATCGGAAGAACCCATGGCGATGGTGCGCACAACGCCGTCGCCCAGCTGTTGCTGGACTTCGAATGTGAGATCTTCTTCTGCAAACTTGGAGGAGTCATCCGCAAGCTTGAGAGCGTCATAGATGTTGGGGATGCTGTCGCGGGGGAACTGAATATCCACCACGGCGCCGATGCACTGAACGATGGTACCGTTGCTCATGTTTAGTCCTTGCTAAATATCTTTGATGGGGTGCCGGGGGCTTTAGACCGCGGCAGCGCCCCCCACGATTTCCGTAATTTCTTGGGTAATGGCTGCCTGACGGGTCTTGTTGTAGACCAGTTGCAAGTCATCAACCACCTTCTTGGCGTTGTCGGAAGCGGCCTTCATTGCCACCATGCGAGCCGACTGCTCGGAGGCCATGTTTTCTGCCACTGCCTGGTAGACCAGCCCTTCCACATAACGCAAGAGCAGATCGTCGATCACGGCCTTGGCGTCGGGTTCGTAGATGTAATCCCAGCCGTATTCCGACTTGACCGCGCCATTGGCCTGTTCGAGATCTTCGACACCAGACTGGAAGGGGTCAACGAGATTGCCAGGCAAAGGCAGCAGACGCACGAATACGGGCTCTTGCCGCATGGTGTTCACGAAGCGGTTCGAGGCCAGGTAGACGGCATCGACCTTGCCATCGACGAAGTCGTCGAGCTGCACCTTGACCGCGCCAATCAGGCGTTCCAGATTGGGGCGATCGCCAAGCTGCACTTCCTGCGAGACGATTTTTGCATCGATGCGGCCCAGTGTTGCTGCGCCTTTGCTTCCCAGTGCCGTGAACTGAACTTCCATGTTCTGTTCCTGGAATTCCTTGTAACGGGCCAGGACCAGCCGCATGATGTTGGTATTCAAACCACCGCACAGACCTTTATCAGTCGATACCACCACGACACCCGTCTTACGGACGGGGCGCTCGACCATATAAGGGTGCTTGTATTCGGGGTGCGCATGCATGAGATTGGCGGCGATGCTGCGAACTTTGTCCGCATACGGACGCCCCGCGCGCATGCGCTCTTGCGCTTTACGCATCTTGGACGCCGCCACCATTTCCATGGCTTTGGTGATCTTTCGCGTGTTTTGCACGCTCTTGATCTTGTTACGAATTTCCTTGATTCCGGCCATTACTGTTTCCTGAGAAGGCGTTATGGCAGACTCGTTGTCGAGGACCTGCCCGGCAGTTAGACGGGAAGCGCAAAGGCTTCCCTGCTATTGCCAGCCTGGATCAAAAAGCTCCGTGCTTCTTGAAGTCCTGGATTGCCGCTACGAGTTCAGCTTCGTCTTCCTTGGACAGTTCTTTCTTGTCCTGAATACGATTAACAAGCGCCTCGTGCTTGGACTTCAGCTGTTCCTTGAGCGCCTTTTCGAAGCTCAGGATCTGTTCGACTTCCAGGTCGTCCAGATAGCCGTTGTTCACTGCGTACAGCGATACTGCCTGCTCCCAAACCGCGAACGGCTGGTACTGAGCTTGTTTCAGCAGCTCAACGACGCGGCGACCACGCTCCAATTGGCGGCGGGTTGCGTCGTCCAGGTCGGAAGCGAACTGAGCGAAAGCAGCCAATTCACGATACTGAGCCAAGTCGGTACGAATACCGCCCGAAAGCTTCTTGATCACCTTGGTTTGCGCTGCACCACCCACACGCGACACGGAAACACCGGCGTTAATCGCGGGACGGATACCGGCGTTGAACAGGTCGGACTCCAGGAAGATCTGACCGTCGGTAATGGAAATTACGTTGGTCGGAACGAAAGCGGAGACGTCGCCAGCCTGGGTTTCGATAATGGGCAGGGCGGTCAGAGAACCGGTCTGGCCTTTGACTTCACCGTTGGTGAACTTCTCGACATAATCGGCGTTCACACGAGCAGCGCGCTCCAGCAGACGGGAGTGCAGGTAGAAAACGTCACCGGGGTAGGCTTCACGGCCGGGCGGACGACGCAGCAGCAGCGATACCTGACGGTAGGCCCAAGCTTGCTTGGTGAGGTCATCGTAAACGATGAGAGCGTCTTGACCGCGGTCGCGGAAGTACTCGCCCATGGTGCAGCCGGAGTAGGCGGCCACGTACTGCATGGCGGCCGACTCGGAGGCCGAGGCGGCGACGACGATGGTGTAGTCCATGGCGCCGGCCTTTTCCAGCGCACGCACCACGTTCTTGATGGACGACGCCTTCTGGCCGATGGCGACGTACACGCAGGTCATGTTCTGACCCTTTTGGTTGATGATGGTGTCGATCGCCACCGCGGTCTTGCCGGTCTGGCGGTCGCCGATGATCAGCTCGCGCTGGCCGCGGCCGACGGGCACCATCGAGTCGATGGCCTTCAGGCCGGTCTGCACCGGCTGACTGACCGACTGGCGCGCGATCACGCCCGGCGCCACCTTCTCGATCACGTCGGTCAGCTTGGCGTCGATGGGGCCCTTGCCGTCGATCGGCTGGCCCAGGGCGTTGACGACGCGGCCGATCAGCTCGGGGCCGACGGGCACTTCCAGAATGCGGCCCGTGCACTTGACGGTGTCGCCTTCGGAGATGTGCTCGTACTCGCCCAGAATCACGGCGCCGACCGAGTCGCGCTCGAGGTTCAGCGCCAGGCCGAAGCTGGGCTGGCCGTCCGGCGAGGGCGGGAACTCCAGCATCTCGCCCTGCATGGCATCGGACAGGCCGTGTACGCGCACGATGCCGTCGGTCACCGACACCACCGTGCCCTGGTTGCGCACGTCGGCGCTGACGCCCAGGCCCTCGATGCGGCTCTTGATCAGTTCTGAAATTTCTGCGGGATTGAGTTGCATGACTCTTTCCTTGTCCTTTGGGTTTTATCGAGGGGCCTGGCCTGGCGATCAGGCGGTCAGGGCCATCTTCATTTGTTCCAGGCGCGCCTTGACCGAGGTGTCCAGCACCTCGTCATCGACCACCACGCGCACGCCGCCGATCAGCGACGGCTCGATCTGCACCGTGGGCTCGAGCTTGCGGCCGAAGCGCTTTTCCAGCGTGCCCATCAGCTCGGCCAGCTCGCCCTGCCCGATCGGGAAGGCGCTCTGGATCAGCGCGTCGGAGCTGCCGGTCACGCTGTTGGCGAGCTGGCGGAACTGGCGCGCCACCTCGGGCAGCGCGGCCAGGCGCTCGTTGTCGATCACGGCACGCAGGAAGTTGATGCCCGGCTCGGGCAGCGGGCTCTTCAGCACGCTGCTGACGACGTGGAACACCTGGCTGGCGTTGACCTTCGGGTTGGCGGCGAACTGCAGCAACTCGTCGTTGCCCGCCGCGGTCGCCAGGCCGTCGAGCCAGGTTTGCGTGCCGGCCAGATCGGCCCGCGACACCTGGAACAGGGCCTCGGCGTAGGGTCTGGCGATGGTGGCGAGTTCTGCCATGGTCGATTCCTTTGAGCGAGCGGCTGACGGATCTACAGCTCGGTCTTCAGACGGGACAGCAGGTCGGCGTGCACCGTCGGGTTGACTTCCTTGCGCAGGATCTGCTCGGCGCCCTTGACGGCCAGCGCCGCCACTTGCTCGCGCAGGGCTTCGCGCGCCTGCACCACCTGCTGCTCGGCGTCGGCCTTGGCGGTGGCGACGATCTTCTGGGCCTCCTCGGCGGCACGCGCCTTGGCTTCCTCGATGATCTGCTGCGCGCGGCGCTCGGCTTCCGCCAGGCGGGCCGCGGTCTCGTTGCGCGAGCTGGCCAGTTGCTCCTCGACGCGCTGGTTGGCGGCGGCGAGTTCGGTTCTGGCTTTGTCGGCAGCGGCGAGACCGTCGGCGATTTTCTGAGCCCGCTCGTCCAGAGCCTTCGTGATCGGCGGCCACACGAACTTCATCGTGAACCAGCCGAGAATGAAGAACACAACGATCTGGGCTATCAGGGTTGCGTTCAGATTCACTGTTCTTGACCCTCGTTGGGTGTTGAAGTTGTAACGATCAGGCGA
>JAAZDZ010000218.1 GCA_012512545.1 Alcaligenaceae bacterium
CCGGAGTCCGTGAAAATCACGTGATTCAGATTGCCAGGCGTGAGCGCCGCGATTTTCTCGGCCAGTTGGAAGGACAGCGGATGGCCGAACTGGAAGGCGGGAGAATAGTCGAGCGTGCCAAGCTGCCGGGACACCGCCTGCTGGATTTCTTCGCGGCTGTGGCCTGCGCCGCATGTCCAGAGGCCGGAAAGGCTGTCGAAGATCTGGCGGCCCTTATCGTCATACAGCCAGTTGCCCTGGGCGCCGACAATGATGCGCGGGTCTTTCTGAAAGGCGCGGTTGGCGCTGAAGGGCATCCAGTGTGACCGCAGATTGAGCGACTCGACCAGGCCCACGGGTTGATATGCAGGAAAGTTCATGAGTGTCTCCGAAAGGCGGTGAATGGGAAATCTGTGGGGCCGTATGTGGCCGCCCGGGGGGGCAGTTCCCTCTACAGTCTTTTCATTATGCAAAATATTTTGCGCAAGTAAAATAGGTATTTATTCAATCATACTTATAGAAAAACTCACCTATGAGAAAGAACCCACTGGCGCAAGTTACGGATTTCGATCTGCGGCTGCTACGGGTTTTCCGCACCGTGGCCGAATACGGCAGCTTTGCCGCCGCCGAAAGCGCCCTGGGCATTACCCGTTCGGCCATCAGCCTGCACATGAGCGACCTTGAAAAACGCCTGGGCATGCGTTTGTGCCAGCGCGGCAGGGCGGGGTTCGCCCTGACCGACCAGGGGCGGGAAGTGCTGCGGGCCAGCGCCGCCATGATGGTGGCGATTGAGGATTTCCGCAGCGAAATCAACCTGATGCATCAGCGCCTGCGCGGCGACCTGAACATCGGCCTGATGAACAATCTCGTCACTCAACCGCGCATGCGCATTACCTCGGCCTTGCGCGAACTGCGGCGGCAAAGCCATGAGGTTCACATCCATATCAGCATGAGCACGCCGGGGGAAATCGAGCGCGGGCTGTTTGATGGTCGCCTGCATGTGGGCGCGCTGCCTCTTACCAACCGGCTCAGCGGTCTGGATTACCACCCGTTGTACGACGAGCGATCACTGCTTTATTGCAGCCATGATCACCCCCTGTTCAGCCGCGTGGCTGAAGTGGATGCCCGCCAGTTGGCCGACACGCCTGCGGTTGCACCCACTTACCGCCTCAGCGCCGAAGCACTGGACTTGCACCGTGGCTTGTCGTGTGTGGCCAAGGCTACCGATCGCGAAGCCATTGCCTTTCTGATTCTGACAGGGGAATACATTGGTTTTCTGCCCGACCATTACGCGGCAGGCTGGGTGGAAAAAGGCATGATGGCGGCCATCATGCCCGAAGAGATGAATTTTCTTGTGGCGATTGCCGCCGTCACGCGTGCCGGACGGCGGCAGAACCTGGTGGTTGACCGGTTTCTGGAAGAACTGCTGGAGCAGTCTCAGGCTTGAGCGCCTGAAAATTCGTTGAAGGCTTCCATGGCGTTGGCCGCGTACATCACAGAGGGGCCGCCGCCCATATACATGGCCACGCCCAGCATTTCCTGAATTTCCGCCTGGGTGGCGCCCAGACGCACCAGCTCTTTGGCATGAAAGCCGATGCAGGGGTCGCAGCGGATGGCGACACCAATAGCCAGCGCGATGAGTTCCTTGGTTTTGGTATCCAGCGCGCCTTCAGCGTTGGCGGCCTTGCTCATGGCACCGAATGCCTGCATGACTTCGGGCACGCCTTTGCGCACGGGAGCGAGGTGGGTTTTGATGTTTTCGGTCAAATCGGTGTAGCGGGACATGCTTTTTCCAGATGAAGTGAAAAAAGACATTATATTAGATTTATCTAATAAATAAGTAGCAGACCGCTCAATTCCGAAGATACGGGCGGCGTGGCAGATTGCTCAGCGCATCGCTATGCTTAAAATGGCGCCATAATGAGACGGCATGCCGTGCCGCCGGTAACAGGCTGCGCTGGTGGGTCGAACAAGAAAACAAAAACAGTGTGGGGAATGCTGCGGTTCCGGCGCGGCTCGCTCTCTACCAGGGAAGGAGGAGCCCATGATAGAGGGCTTGATCAAGCTTCTGGCATTTCAGGTTGCCGGTGAAGCCTTTGTGTTCGCTTTGTCTTTGCCGATTCCAGGTGCAGTCGTCGGCATGGCTTTATTGTTTTTCTATTTGGTGATCAGAGGGCGCGAAGACGCTGATCTGGAC
>JAAZDZ010000219.1 GCA_012512545.1 Alcaligenaceae bacterium
GGCGGCGATGCTGCGAACTTTGTCCGCATACGGACGCCCCGCGCGCATGCGCTCTTGCGCTTTACGCATCTTGGACGCCGCCACCATTTCCATGGCTTTGGTGATCTTTCGCGTGTTCTGCACGCTCTTGATCTTGTTACGAATTTCCTTGATTCCGGCCATTACTGTTTCCTGAGAAGGCGTTATGGCAGACTCGCTGTCGAGGACCTGCCCGGCAGTTAGGCGGGAAGCCTTGAAGCTTCCCTGCTATTGCCAGCCTGGATCAAAAAGCTCCGTGCTTTTTGAATTCCTGGATTGCCGCCACGAGTTCGGCTTCGTCTTCCTTGGACAGTTCTTTTTTGTCCTGAATACGATTGATCAGAGCCTCGTGCTTGGACTTCAGCTGTTCCTTCAGCGCCTTTTCGAAACCGAGGATCTGTTCGACTTCCAGGTCGTCCAGATGGCCGTTGTTCACCGCGTACAGCGAAACGGCCTGTTCCCACACCGCGAACGGCTGGTACTGCGGCTGCTTCAGCAGCTCAACCACGCGGCGGCCGCGTTCCAGCTGACGGCGGGTTGCGTCGTCGAGGTCGGAAGCGAACTGCGCAAAAGCGGCCAGCTCACGATACTGCGCCAGGTCGGTACGAATACCACCGGACAGCTTCTTGATGACCTTGGTCTGGGCAGCCCCACCTACGCGCGATACGGAAACACCGGCGTTAATGGCAGGACGGATACCCGCGTTGAAGAGATCGGACTCCAGGAAGATCTGGCCGTCGGTGATCGAAATGACGTTGGTCGGAACGAAAGCGGAAACGTCACCAGCCTGTGTTTCGATGATGGGCAGCGCGGTCAGAGAACCGGTCTGGCCTTTGACTTCACCGTTGGTGAATTTCTCAACGTAGTCGGCGTTCACGCGGGCGGCGCGCTCCAGCAGACGGGAGTGCAGGTAAAAGACGTCGCCGGGGTAGGCTTCGCGGCCGGGCGGACGACGCAGCAGCAGCGATACCTGACGGTAGGCCCATGCCTGCTTGGTGAGGTCATCGTAAATGATGAGGGCGTCCTGACCGCGATCGCGGAAGTATTCGCCCATGGTGCAGCCGGAGTAGGCCGAGATGTACTGCATGGCAGCCGACTCGGACGCCGCTGCGGCCACGATGATGGTGTATTCGAGTGCGCCGTGCTCTTCAAGCTTGCGCACCACGTTGGCGATGGTGGAAGCCTTCTGGCCGATAGCGACGTAAACGCAAGTGACGCCCTGCCCTTTCTGAGCAATGATGGTATCCACTGCAACGGCGGTTTTACCAGTCTGGCGGTCACCAATAATGAGTTCGCGCTGACCACGGCCAATGGGCACCATGGAGTCGATGGCCTTGGTACCGGTTTGCAGCGGCTGCGAAACCGATTCGCGGGCGATCACGCCTGGAGCGACTTTTTCGATGACGTCGGTCAGTTTGGCGTTGATGGGGCCCTTGCCGTCGATGGGCGTACCCAGCGCGTCTACGACGCGGCCGCAGAGTTCCGGGCCGACCGGGACTTCCAGAATGCGGCCGGTTGTCTTGACCGGATCGCCTTCGGATACGCCGGTGTAGTCACCCAGAACAACAGCGCCGACGGAGTCGCGCTCGAGGTTCAGGGCAAGGCCGAAAACGTTGTTGGGAAATTCGAGCATTTCGCCCTGCATCACGTCGGACAGACCGTGGATGCGGCAAATACCGTCGGTCACGGAAACGACCGTGCCTTGTGTGCGAACGTCGGTTGACGCGCCGAGGCCTTCAATACGCGCCTTCAGCAGTTCGCTGATCTCGGACGGGTTAAGTTGCATGTTCAGACTCCTGAATCCTGTTATCTGGCTTCGTCAAGCGGCCAGCGTATCGCGCATGCGCGCCAATTGGGCCTGCACCGAAGTGTCAAGTACCTGGTCACCCACGACCACGCGCACACCGCCGATCAACTCGGGGTCCACGGTGACGGCCGGCTTGAGCTTGAGACCAAATTTTTTCTCCAGCCCTGCAATCAGCTGCTGGACCTGTTCGTCGCTGAGGGAGAAGGCGCTGCGGATGTCCGCCAGCGCAGTTCCTTCCAGCTGGTTCTTCAGCTGCTCGAACTGTTCGGCAATCTGGGGCAACGCCAGAATACGGTGGTTTTCGATCAGCAACGCAACGAAGTTGCGGGCGGCATCGGACAGCGGGGACTTGACCAGGCCGGTAAGAAGCTCGATGCGTTTGGACGCATTGAGCCGGGGGTCAGTCATAGCCTCGCGCACGTCGTCGATGCCCACCAGCTGCGCAAGCTCGGACAGCAATGACGACCAGGTTTCCAGTGTTGCCTGGTCATTGCGGGCCGAGGCAAACACTGCTTCGGCGTAGGGGCGGGCAATAGTCGATAGTTCAGCCATGGCCTATCCTGAATTTACAGTTGCGCCTTGAGCTGGTCGAGCAGCTCGGCATGTGCTTTGGCGTCAACTTCACGCTGCAGAATCTGCTGCGCACCCTTGATGGCCAGTACGGCCACATCAGCTCGCAAGGATTCGCGAGCGCGCTGCACTTCCTGTGCCGCGTCCTGCTGGGCCTGAGCGAGAATCCGCGCCTTTTCGGATTCGGCGTCACGGCGCGCCTGGTCGATGATGGATGCCGCCTGTTTCTCGGCTTCGACCATACGAGCATGGTTGTCGTTCTCGGCGTTCGCCTCGATCAAGTTGATACGTGCCTGCGCCTGAGCCAGATCAGCTTTGCCTTTATCGGCAGCTGCCAGTCCATCGGCGATCTTCTGGCGACGATCGTCCATCGCCCTCGTGAGAGGGGGCCAGATGAATTTCATCGTGACCCACGCCAGGACGAAAAACACGATCA
>JAAZDZ010000220.1 GCA_012512545.1 Alcaligenaceae bacterium
GCCTCGGCCATTGTCACCAATCGCGGCGGCCGCACCTGCCACGCCGCCATCATCGCGCGCGAACTCGGCATTCCCGCCGTGGTGGGCTGTTCCGATGCCACGGATGTCCTGAGCAATGGCCGTGAAGTCACGGTTTCCTGCGCAGAAGGCGACGAAGGCCGCATTTACGATGGCCTGATCGAAACCGAAATCGAAGAAGTGCGCTGGGGCGAAATGCCCGACGTCGGCCTGAAGGTCATGATGAACGTCGGCAACCCGCAACTGGCGTTCGATTTCTCGCAGATCCCCAATGCGGGCGTGGGCCTGGCGCGTCTGGAATTCATCATCAACAACAATATCGCCGTCCACCCCAAGGCGGTGCTTGATTACCCCAACGTCGATGCCGAGCTCAAGAACGCGGTTGAGTCCGCTGCGCGCGGTTACGCCAGCCCGCGGGCTTTCTTCGTCGAAAAACTCGCCGAAGGCGTGGCCACCCTGGGCGCAGCGTTCTACCCCAAGCCGGTCATCGTGCGCCTGTCCGATTTCAAATCCAACGAATACCGCAAGCTCATCGGCGGTTCGCGCTACGAGCCCGAGGAAGAAAACCCCATGCTGGGCTTCCGCGGCGCATCGCGCTACATTTCCGACGACTTCGCCGAATGCTTCCGCATGGAATGCGAAGCACTCAAGAAAGTGCGCGATGAAATGGGCCTGACCAACGTCGAAATCATGGTGCCCTTCGTGCGCACGGTCGATCAGGCGCGTCGCGTCATCGAACTGCTGGCCGAAAACGGCCTGGTGCGTGGCGAAAACGGCCTGCGCATCATCATGATGTGCGAAGTGCCCTCCAACGCCATTCTGGCCGACGAGTTCCTGGAACACTTCGACGGCTTCTCCATCGGTTCCAACGACATGACCCAGCTCACCCTGGGCCTGGACCGCGATTCCGGCATGGAACTGCTGGCCGCCGATTTCGACGAACGCGACGCCGCCGTGCAGTTCATGCTCAGCCGCGCCATCCAGGCTTGCCTGAAGGCAGGCAAGTACGTTGGCATCTGCGGCCAGGGCCCCAGCGATCACCTTGATCTCGCCCTGTGGCTGCGCGACGAAGGCATTCTGTCGATGTCGCTCAACCCCGACACCGTCGTCGATACCTGGCAGCGTCTGGCCCAAGCCTGATTCCGCCTGCGCTCATCGCAAACCGGCCCTGCGTCTTTCTGGCGCAGGGCCGGTTTTATATTCAGCTCTCGCCGTAAACGGCGTGGCTGGCGCTTTTGGGAGTGATCAGTCGTTGCCGCGACGGTTGCGGGTGTCGTGTTTCAGCAAGCGTTCTTTTTCGCGCGCCCAGTCCTTGTCGCGGGCGGTATCCCGTTTGTCGTGCAGCTTCTTGCCGCGGCCCAGACCGAAATCAAGCTTGATGCGGCCATTGCGGTAATGCAGGTTGAGCGGCACCAGGGTGTAGCCGCGCTGTTCGGTCTTGCCAATGAGTTTTTTGATTTCTTCGGCATGCAGCAGCAGCTTGCGGGTGCGGGTGGCTTCCGGGCGGATATGGGTCGATGCGGTCGGCAAAGGGCTGATATGCATGCCGATGATGAAGATTTCGCCGTTGCGCACGATAATGTAGCTTTCCTTGAGCTGGACGTGACCGGCGCGGATGGCTTTCACTTCCCACCCTTCCAGCACGAGCCCGGCTTCAAACCGTTCTTCGATGAAATAGTCGTGCGTGGCTTTGCGGTTATCAACGATGCTCATGAACTTGTATCTTACAGGCGCTAAAATCAGAACATTCCATTCTATCCCAACCCATATCGATGCACACTGTACAGCGTTCCGTTCTTGTCCCATACAGCAACAAACAGATGTTCGATCTGGTGGCTGATGTCGCCCGTTACCCGGAATTCATGCCCTGGTGTGGCGGCTCCGAGGTTCACAGGCACGACGAACAGGGCATGGAAGCTTCTGTCACCATCAGCATAGCGGGCCTGAAGCAGACATTCACCACCCGCAACGAACACGACTACCCCGGGCTGATCACCATCCACCTGGTGGATGGGCCGTTTTCCGAGCTGACCGGCACCTGGGAATTCAGCGCGCTGGCTGAAGACGCCTGCAAAGTGGTCTATACCATGCGCTATGCGTTTTCCAGCCGCACGCTCGAAACCGTGGTGGGGCCGATTTTCAATCGCATCGCCACCTCCTTCATTGATTCCTTCACCCAGCGGGCGCAGGCAGTCTATGGAGAATAAGGCGGCTGGCACCCTGAGGGTGGAAGTCATTTACGCACGCCCTGGCAACATCTGGCGGCGTGAGGTCGAATTACCATCTGGAGCAACAGCATTGCAGGCGCTGCAGGCCAGCGGCCTGTTGGCCAGCCACCCCGACTTCCATCCGGGTTCTGAGCCGCCTCTGGGCGTCTATGGCCGTACTGGCGCTCCGCACCAGCCGTTGCAGGCGGGCGACCGCGTCGAAGTCTACCGGCCCCTGGTGTTCGACCCCATGGAATCGCGCCGGCGGCGCCAGCGTCACCGTCAGCGCCGGAAGTCCTGACAACATTGTCGGGAACATGACAGCCGGCGGGGAGCAGAGCGCGTTAAGGTGTGTAGCATCAGGCAACAGATAAAAAAAATCAGCAGTCAAAACAACGATCTTAAGGAGACACCAGCATGGATTTTCGTCTGAACGACGAGCAGCTTGCCTTTGCAGAGGCTGCACGCGAGTTCGCACTCGGCGAGTTGGCGCCCAATGCCGCGCATTGGGACGCCGAATCGATCTTCCCGCGAGAAACCTTCCAGCGCGCCGGCGCCTTGGGTTTTTGCGCCATGTACGCGCCAGAATCCATTGGCGGCCTGGGCCTGCCCCGGCTTGATGCCACCCTGGTCTTTGAAGAAATGGCCGCGTGGGATCCTTCCACCACCGCTTTTCTCACCATTCACAATATGGCGACCTGGATGGTCGGCACCTGGGGGACTGAAAGCGTTCGCGAACACTGGGGGCCGTTGTTGTCCTCGGGCGAGAAACTCGCTTCCTACTGCCTGACCGAACCCAATGCCGGTTCTGACGCGGGCTCGCTGCAGACCCGCGCCGAGCGACGCGGCGCCGGTTATGTGCTGAATGGTTCCAAAGCCTTTATTTCCGGCGGTGGCGATACCGATCTTCTGGTGGTCATGGCCCGCACCGGCGATGCCGGGCCGCGCGGCGTTTCCGCTTTCGTTGTGCCTGCCGATGCCCCCGGCATCACCTACGGGCGCAAGGAAGACAAAATGGGCTGGAACAGCCAGTCCACCCGGCCCATTACCTTCGAAAATGTCGAGGTGCCCGCTGAAAACCTGCTGGGCGAGGAAGGGCAGGGCTTTGTGTTCGCCATGAAAGGGCTGGATGGCGGACGCATCAATATCGCCACCTGCTCAGTCGGCGCTGCGCAAGGCGCTTACGACGCAGCCAGGCAGTACATGCAGGAACGCGAACAGTTCTCACGACCCCTGGCGTCCTTCCAGGCGCTGCAGTTCAAGCTGGCCGACATGCTGACCAGCATCGTCGCTTCGCGGCAGATGGTCAGGCTGGCCGCCAGCATGCTGGATACCCAGAACTCTCAAGCCAGCGTATATTGCGCCATGGCAAAGCGTCTGGCGACCGACCTCGGATTTCAAGTGTGTCTGGATGCCCAGCAATTGCATGGCGGGTATGGCTACCTCAAGGATTACCCGCTGGAACGCCTGGTGCGCGATACACGCGTACACCAGATACTGGAAGGAACCAACGAGATCATGCGCGTCATCATTGCGCGCCAGGTCCTGGATAACGGAGTAGACATAAGATGATGAACGATGCGGATTCGGTGCTTTTCGAGGTTTTAACCACAGGCCGACTGCAAGTGGGGGTTGCCACGCTTAACCGCCCACGCACGCTGAACGGGCTGTCGCTGCCCATGTGCGAGCTGCTGTACGACAAACTGATGGCCTGGGCCAACGACCCTTCCATCGCTTTCGTGATCCTGACCGGCGCGGGCGAAAAAGCCTTCTGCGCCGGGGGCGATCTGCACGGCATTTACGATTCCATCCTGAACAACGAAACCGGCAATGCCTGGGACAACCCCTATACGCGCCGTTTCTTTGATATTGAATACCGGCTTGATTACCTGATCCACGACTACCCCAAGCCCGTCCTGTGCTGGGGCAATGGCATTGTCATGGGCGGGGGCGTCGGCCTCATGGCCGGGGCCAGCCACCGGGTCGTGAGCGAAACCACGCGCTTTGCCATGCCGGAAATCACCATCGGTCTGTTTCCCGATGTCGGCGGCACCTGGCTGCTGTCGCGCCTGCCGGGCGGCGTCGGCCGCTTTCTGGCCCTGACAGGCGCACAACTGGGCGCGGCCGATTGCCTGTTCCTGGGGCTGGCCGATCACGCGCTTGAATCGGCCCACTGGCCTGAATTTATTGCCGCTGTGCAAAAAGCCGCATGGCATGACGAAGCCGATGAGAACGCCATCACACTGGAACATCTTCTGAAATCCATGGCCATGCCCATTGAAGGCGCGGGGCCATTGCGGCAGAACTACGATGCCATCCGCCACGCCTGCGATGGCGGAGATTTCCACGCCATCTGCAATGCCATCGCGCGTTTCGCCAACCATTCCGACCCCTGGCTGCAAAAGGCCGCCGCTACCTTCGCTGCCGGCTCGCCCGGTTCGGCACGGCTGTCTTTCACATTGCTTGAACGGGCCCGGCTGCTGTCGCTGGCCGATGTTTTCAGGCAGGAATACATCGTTTCGCTGCAATGCGGCGTGCAGGGCGATCTCCAGGAAGGCATACGCGCGCTGCTGATCGACAAAGACCGCCAGCCGCGCTGGAACCCCGCTACGCTGCAAGACGCGACCACAGTGTGGGTGGAGCGCTTCTTTGAAGAGCCCTGGCCGGTTGGCAACGAGCACCCGCTGGCCGATCTCGGAAGCTGACTGAACCAACACCCACAACAATGGAGACAACAATGAGTCGTATCGCTTTTATCGGCCTGGGAAACATGGGCGGACCCATGGCGCACAACCTGCTGAAAGCCGGTCATGAACTGACCGTCTTCGATCTCGTGCCAGCCGCAGTGCAGGGTCTGGTGGATGCGGGCGCCCGCAGCGCAGCCTCGGCGCAACAATGCGTGGAGAATGCTGAAGTCGTCATATCCATGCTGCCGGCCAGCCGTCATGTCGAAGGTCTGTATCTGGGCAGCGATGGTCTGCTGGCCAAGATCGCCGCCAACACGCTGGTGATCGAATGCAGCACGATTGCCCCGGAATCGGCCCGCAAAGTGGCGGCTGCTGCCCAGGAAGCAGGCATCCGCATGATAGACGCCCCGGTGTCGGGCGGCACAGGCGGAGCCGTGGCCGGCACCCTGACTTTCATCGTCGGGGGCGCCGCCGCCGATCTCGCATCGGCCCGGCCCTATCTGGAAAAAATGGGCCACAACATCTTCCATGCCGGTGACTCGGGCGCCGGGCAGGTCGCCAAAATCTGCAACAACATGCTGCTTGGCATTCTCATGGCAGGCACTTCCGAAGCGCTGGCGCTGGGCACGGCCAACGGTCTTGACCCCAAGGTGCTGTCGGACATCATCGCCAAAAGCTCGGGCCGCAACTGGGCAACTGAGCTCTACAACCCGTGGCCGGGCGTCATGCCTGATGTACCCGCATCCAAAAACTATGCGGGTGGCTTTGGCGTAGATCTCATGCTGAAAGACCTCGGCCTGGCAGCCGAAGCGGCCCTGCATGCCGGAGCTTCCACGCCATTGGGCGAACTGGCCCGTAACCTGTACTCATTGCACAGTGCGGGTGGCAGCGGCGGCCTTGATTTTTCCAGCATCGTAAAGCTGTATGAAGGCAAGAAGTAAGGCCGCCTTTCGTATTGCTTATTGCGCTTCGCCTGGTTCCAGGGAATAGGGCAGGGGCTGAAGCGCGATGGCCGGGCCTTCAGCCGACACCGCGCGGAAATCAACCTGGCCGACATCGTTCAGGTTGATTTCCATGAACAGGTGCCAGGTGGTTTCCTGTCCGGGGCCTGCCTGCACGCCTGCAGCGTTGATAATGCGCCCGGCGGGCGAGCCAGGCCGCCCGGCA
>JAAZDZ010000221.1 GCA_012512545.1 Alcaligenaceae bacterium
AAAGTTGCGTTAATTCAAGCTGTTTCTGTAATGGAACCTTTCTGTCAGGTATGCCCCCCTTCGCAACTCCATGGGCCGGTCACCATACGTGAATGACACCCTTTCCACCTGCAGCAGCGGATGCCCTACCGATACCTCAAGCAATTCCGCCTGTGCTTCATTGGCGGCGACGGCTTTGATTTTTTCGTCAGCACGCACCATGCTCACGCCGTATTCGGATTCGAACAAGGCATAGAGCGGGCTGCGGTTGCTGGCGAGCAGCTCAGCCGTCAGGCCCTTGAAGGACGCGCCTGGCAGCCAGATATCGTCGAGAATGGTGGGTGATTCATTGAAAGACAGTACGCGCCGCAGATTGAGCACGGTGTCGCCGCTGCGCAAATCAAGCGCGGCAGCGATATCGGCAGGCGCCCTCAGACGACGGCAGTCGAGAATGCGGCTGCCTGAAGCGGAAGGTTCGGCGTCGTCTGGCGTGAGACGCAGAAAGCGGAAGCGCACTTTGGCTTCGTGGTGCGTGGCTACGAAAGTACCCTTGCCCTGGCGCCTGAGCAGCAGGTTTTCCGCCGCCAGTTCATCAATGGCTTTGCGGACCGTGCCCTGACTGACCTGGAAGCGCGCAGCGAGTTCGAGTTCGCTGGGAATGGCTTCGCCCGGTTTCCATTCGCCACGGTCAAGCCCTTGCAGCAGCAGGGCTTTGATCTGCTGATACAAGGGGCTGAATGCCGCGCTTCCCCCGACACGTTCGGTGTCGGTATTGCGTTCGACGGTGGGCTGATCGGACATGTATGGGTACATAAAGGACCGGAGCATGCCGGGCGCGCGCAGGCGGCCTTTGGTGACACGCCCAGACCCTGAAAAGTTGAATCTGGATAACCGCAGAATTGTCGCATGCCTGACAACTTCTGTCTAATAATCCTCTATCTTATATAAGATATAAGATTGTTGACGCAACCTGCGCAATTCGCTACTCTTAATCGTTCTCCCGGAGTCTTTATCACGCCCGGTTCTGGCCGTCTTTCCCGGCAGATTCCCATTCGGCCGCGCAAGATTCCCAGACCAGAAAAGCGCTACGCGCCCGTGCCAAAAGTTTTACACTGTCGCACGCTGGAATTCTTTTTTATCCCTACCATCTATCGGAGATTTGTTCATGTCCAAACCCGCCATGCGCGTCGCCGTGACCGGCGCCGCCGGCCAGATCGGCTACGCCCTGCTGTTTCGCATCGCCTCCGGCGAAATGCTTGGCAAAGATCAGCCCGTCATCCTGCAGCTGCTCGAAATCCCGGACGAAAAGGCTCAGAAGGCCCTGCAAGGCGTGATGATGGAGCTGGACGATTGCGCATTCCCCCTGCTGCAAGGCATGACTGCGCACAGCGATCCGCGCGAAGCCTTCAAAGACGCCGACATCGCCCTGCTGGTGGGCGCCCGCCCGCGCGGCCCCGGCATGGAGCGCAAGGATCTTCTGCAGGTCAACGCCCAGATCTTCACAGCCCAGGGTCGCGCCCTGAACGAAGTCGCCAGCCGCGACGTCAAGGTTCTGGTGGTGGGCAACCCCGCCAACACCAACGCCTACATCGCCATGAAGTCGGCGCCCGATCTGCCCGCCAAGAACTTCACCGCCATGCTGCGCCTGGACCACAACCGCGCGCTGTCGCAACTGGCTGGAAAATCGGGCAAGGCCGTGGCCGACATCGAGAAACTCATTGTCTGGGGCAACCACTCGCCCACCATGTACCCCGATATCCGTTATGCGACGGTCGGCGGCCAGAGCCTGGCTCAGCTGATCAACGACGACGCCTGGAATCGCGATGTATTCATCCCCACCGTGGGCAAGCGTGGCGCCGCCATCATTGAGGCGCGCGGCCTGTCCTCGGCGGCTTCGGCTGCCAATGCTGCCATCGACCATATCCGCGACTGGGTGCTGGGCTCGAACGGCAAGTGGGT
>JAAZDZ010000222.1 GCA_012512545.1 Alcaligenaceae bacterium
CCACCGAAGCCGCCGCCAAAGCCACCACCACCGCCCCCTGAGCCGCCATAGAAACCGCCTCCGAAGCCGCCTGCTGCGCCTCCCCGGCGGGAAGCCCTGACAGCGCCGCCCTTACCGCCCGCGCCAAAACGGCGGCCGATCAGTGACAGGATGGAGGCAATGGCGCCGAACAGCAGGCCGAGAAAAATGCTGCCAAAGGCCAGCGCGGTGAAAATCGTGACGGCAAAGGCCGCAAACAGCGGCGGCATGAAAAACGCCATGAAAGCCAGCGGCAGCAGAATGACGGCCACATCCCATTCTTCGTCACTGGCCGCGTTGGCTGCAGGAGGCGGCAGTTCTTCGCCTTCGATCAGCCGCAGCAGGCTTTCCACACCCGCCACCACGCCGCCCGTGTAATCCTCTTCCTTGAAGCGCGGCGTGATCTGTTCGCGGATGATGCGCCCGGCCAGCAAGTCGGGCACAGCGCCTTCCAGCCCGTAACCCACTTCAATGCGCAAGCGCCGGTCGTCTTTGGCGACCAGCAGCAGAATGCCGTCATCCACGCTGGCCCGCCCCAGCTTCCAGGCGTCGAACACGCGCCGCGCGTAAGACTCCACGGTGTCTTCGCCTGTGGTCGGCACAATCAGCACCGCCACTTGCGAACCTTTGGAATCGTTGAGCGCCTGCAACTGCGATTCCAGGTGGGCCTGCGTGTTGGAATCCAGCGTAGCGGTCTGGTCGGTCACCCAGCGTTGCAGGGCCGGTACGGGAACCTGCTGAGCCCAGGCTGCCTGCGACATGAACAGGCAAGCCAGCAGCGCCAGCACACCCTTCAAGAAACCCGGACGGAACATCACCCAACCCACCAACATGGCTCAGCTCCTTAACCGCCCGCCCCGGCAGGCCGTGTGAAATTGACTTCGGGGCGGCGCATAAGCTCGCCTTCGCGTTCCACGCCGTAATTGGCCTTCACGTTGTAGCCAAAAATTTTCGCGGTGATCAGCGTTGGGAACTGGCGGACGTAAACGTTGTATTCCTGCACGCTTTTCACATAGCGGCCGCGCTCGGTGGCAATCCGGTTTTCCGTGCCCTCAAGCTGCGTCATGAGGTCGCGGAACAGGCCATCCGCCTTAAGCTGCGGGTAGTTTTCGGACACCGCCAGCAAGCGCGAAAGCGACGAGCCCAACTGCCCCTGCGCCTGCTCGAAACGCGCCATCAGTTCAGGGTTGTCGAGGTCGTCCACAGAAACCCTGATCTGCCCCACCTGGGCGCGCGCCTGGGTCACTTCAGTAAGAATGGCCCTTTCGTTGACCATATAGGCATCCACCGAACTCACCAGCTGGGGCACGAGATCGGCGCGGCGTTCGTACTGGTTCAGCGTTTGCGACCAGGCCGCCTTCACTTGCTCATCGAGCCGCTGGATTTCGTTGTAGCCGCAACCCGAAAGCACGGTCAAAACGGGAAGAATGAATAATAAAAACAGGCGTTTCATGACGCTTTTCCACAAGAATACTTGTGCGCGAGGTTACAGCAGCCGCGTCTGCCTGTAAAATACTGATTTTCTGCGTGCGTACCAGTCGCCACGCACCAGAGCGGCAAGCTTTTCTTGCGCTCTTTCAACACCCGTAAGAACGTCAGCCTGGATTGGTATCACTCGTCTCCGAGCGATAGGCCGTCGCTGG
>JAAZDZ010000223.1 GCA_012512545.1 Alcaligenaceae bacterium
CGCCCTTGATCTTGTCAACGGTTTCCGTGCCTTCAACCACTTTGGCGAATACGGCATAACCCCAGCCGTTGGTGGTGGGTGCTGTGTGGTTCAGGAAATCGTTGTCGGCCACGTTGATGAAGAATTGAGCCGTTGCCGAATGCGGGTCGGAAGTACGGGCCATGGCAACGGTATAGCGGTCGTTCTTCAGGCCGTTATTGGCTTCGTTTTCTACGGGTTCGCCGGTTTTCTTCTGCTTCATGCCGGACTCGAAACCGCCGCCTTGAATCATGAAGTTGTTGATGACCCGGTGGAACACCGTACCGTCGTAGAAGCCGTCACGGACGTAACCCAGGAAGTTTTCGCTCGTTTTAGGGGCTTTTTCGGCATCCAGCGCAATGATGATGTCGCCGTGGTTGGTCTGGAGCTTGACGCGGGTTTCAGTTGTCATGGGGGAATTCCCTTCATTGGAGATGGAGTTTTCGGCTGCTGCGCTCGCGCCTGCGGTAAGCAGGGCAGAGGCGAACAGGGCGGCGCCGAACCGTTTGAGGCTCGGCCGGGTGAATTTCAAGCGGGTATCAGCCATGGATGTTGATATAAGGATGAAAGAAGAGGGAAAGATCAGCGGCCAGCCTGTTCAGCGGCGCGGAACGATTCTTCGGCCAGCAGCAGTTGCACGCGGCCCAGATTGCTGCGTGCATCGCGATATTCGGGGTTGGCCTGCAGCGCCATATTAAGGGATTGCAGTGCCATATCAAGCTTGCCGGTTTTGACATACTCAGCAGCCAGATTGTTCCAGGGTTCCGGGAGTTCCGGGTATTTCTGGGTCATGTCGCGGTAGATGGCAATGGCTTCCTCGTGGCGTTGCAGGGCAGCCAGTGCCCGGGCGTTGAGGAACATGAGCTGCACATCGTTGCCCAGAGTATCGGGGGCGTCAGCGTACTGGGCTTTGCGTTTCTCGATGGCTTCCAGGGCTTCAGCCGCCTGACCCTGATCCAGCATGCTGGCGATGCGATCAGTGATCTGCGACGGCGTGAGCGGAATGCTGGTGTCAACATTGGGCTCCAGGGCTTCGAGCAGGCGGGCCAGATCTTTCCAGCCTTTTTCCTCGGGCTTTTCGCCGGGAAAGAGATATTGATCGCTCTGGCTGAGCGTGGCTGGGGCGTTCTGGGCCAGAGCAGCTGGCGTACAGAGCATGAGTGCCGCGGCAGCAGTGCAGGCGGACAGGGCTTTAATGATGGGCGATGAGCTCACGAACACGTTTCCTGGAGTCGTCTTGCTATACTTAAAGACCTCCATTTTAGCCGTGCTTTCATCAGAAGGCCCGTTTTTACGGGCCATCATGCCCTGGCCAGACAGCCGGGGCCTGAACGGGAGCCCGGCTTGCGACATTCGACACAAGAACGGCAGATGCTGCAAATTCATAATACCCTCACTCGCAACAAGGAAGCGCTGCGCCCTGTTGAGCCCGGACATGTCCGCATGTATGTGTGTGGCATGACGGTGTACGACTTCTGCCATCTGGGCCATGCGCGCATGCTGGTGGGTTTCGATATTGTTCAGCGCTGGTTGCGGGCATCGGGGTACCGCGTCACCTATGTGCGTAATATTACCGATATCGACGACAAAATCATCCGCCGCGCCGTCGAAACCGGCCAGCGCCTGGGCGACGTCACATCGTTCTTCATCGACGCCATGCATGCCGATGAGCGCGCGCTGGGGGTGCAGTCGCCCGATTACGAGCCGCGCGCCACAGAACACGTGGGCGACATGCTCGACATCATTTCCCGGCTGGAAGAAAAAAACCTGGCCTACCGTTCTGAAGACGGCGACGTGAACTATTCCGTGCGTGGTTTTGAAGGGTATGGAAAGCTGTCGGGTAAATCGCTTGACGATCTGCGCGCGGGCGAACGCGTGGCCGTTACTTCGGGCAAGCGCGATCCTCTGGATTTCGTGCTGTGGAAAGCCGCCAAGGACGACGAACCCGAAGAATCCAAGTGGGAATCCGCATACGGGCTGGGCCGGCCGGGCTGGCACATCGAATGTTCGGCCATGAGCAAGGCGTTGCTGGGCCTGCCGCTGGATATCCACGGCGGCGGCCCCGATCTGAAATTCCCTCACCACGAAAACGAGATCGCCCAGACCGAAGGCGCTTTCGGCGGCAGCCTGGCTTCTATCTGGATGCACTGCGGCCCCCTGATGGTGGACGCCGACAAAATGTCCAAATCGCTGGGCAACTTCCTGCGCATTCGCTCGGCCATCGCGGCAGGGGGCGAACCGGCCGACAACGTGGCCGAATACGCGGTGAACCCGCGCGAAGCCGAAATGCTGCGTTTCTTCATTGCGCGCAACCACTACCGCAGTGTGCAGAACTACGCGTCCGACAACCTCATCGACGCCCAACATGCGCTGGACCGCCTCTACCAGGCGCTGGCCAATGTGCCGCCGCACGAGGTCGAAATCGACTGGGAAGCGCCGCATTGCCGCGCATTCCGCGATGCCATGAACGATGACTTCAATTCGGCAGGGGCCGTGGCTGTGCTGTTCGAACTGGCAAGCGAAGCCAACCGGACGCAGTCTGCCCAGGCATCCGGCCTGCTGAAGGCGTTGGGTGGCGTGCTCGGCCTGCTGCAAAACGATCCGCAGGTGTATCTGCGTTCGCCCACCCGTTATCTGGGGCAGGGCACGGCAGAAGCAGAACTGAGTGCTGAGCAGGTTGAAGCCCTTATCCAGGCGCGCAGCCAGGCCAAGCAGCAACGCGATTTCGCCGAAGCCGACCGCATTCGCGACACCTTGCAGGCCGCAGGCGTGGAACTCGAAGACCGCCCGGGTGGTGTGACGCAATGGCGTCGCGCCTGATGGGAACAGGTATGCAGAATATCGCGCTCAAACCTGAAGACAAACCCGCGTACTGGGATGAGGCCGTGGCTGCGCTCGTCGAGCGCGACCGCATACTGCGCCGCATCATCCCGCAGTACCCGGATGTCTGGCTGGCGGCGCCGCAAGACCCTTTCGTCACCCTGGCGCGGGCGCTCATCGGCCAGCAAAGCTCAGTCAAGGCGGCCGATGCAGCCTGGAAGCGCTTCACGGCAGGCTGTGGTGGAAAGCCAACGCCGCCCAAGGTTTTGCGTCTTGCTTCTGAAGACCCCACTTTGGCGGCCTTGCCCAAACGCAAGGCCGATTACATTACCGATCTCGCCACCCATTTCGCCGAGAAAAAAGTCCGGCCCGCGCGCTGGGGCGACATGGACGATGAAGCCGTTGTGGCTGAACTATGCGCGATTCGCGGCATAGGGCGCTGGACGGCGGAGATGTTTCTGATTTTTCATCTGCAGCGTTCCGACGTGCTTCCGCTGGACGATTCGCGCCTGATCAAGGCAATTTCGTTACACTACTTCAGCGGGGAACCCGTCTCGCGATTCGAGGCGCGTGAAGTGGCCCAAGCCTGGGCGCCGTGGCGCACGGTAGCCACCTGGTTCTTGTGGCGCAGCCTGGATCCTGCCGCAGTGCAGTACTGATCACTAGGATTTCACAACCCATGCGTAATACATTCCTGGATTTCGAACAGCCCCTGGCCGAGCTTGAAAGCAAAATCGAACAGCTCCGGTTCGTGCAGTCGGATTCTGCCGTCGATATTTCCGACGAAATCAGCCGGTTGCAGCAAAAGAACACGGCGCTGGCCAAAAATATCTATGCCAAGCTGACGCCCTGGCAGACAGCATTGGTGGCGCGGCATCCGCAGCGCCCCTACACGCTCGATTACGTGCGTGAAATCTTCACTGATTTCCACGAAATGCACGGCGACCGCATGTATGCCGACGACCACGCCATCGTGGGCGGCCTGGCGCGCTTCAATGGCACGCCTTGCATGGTCATCGGGCACCAGAAGGGCCGCGACACCAAAGAACGTGCCATGCGCAACTTCGGCATGCCACGTCCCGAAGGTTATCGCAAGGCGCTGCGCCTGATGCGTCTGGCCGAAAAATTCCAACTGCCCATTTTCACGTTTGTCGATACACCGGGTGCTTACCCGGGCATTGGGGCGGAAGAACGTGGCCAGTCGGAAGCCATTGGCCACAATCTGTATGCGATGGCCGAACTCAAAGTACCCATCATCACCACCATCATCGGTGAAGGCGGTTCGGGCGGCGCCCTGGCCATTGCCGTGGGCGATGTCGTGATGATGTTGCAGTATTCCACCTATGCGGTGATTTCCCCGGAAGGCTGCGCCTCCATTCTGTGGCGCAGCCCTGATAAAGCCTCCACCGCTGCCGAAGCCCTGGCGATCACGGCCCCCCGGCTGAAAGATCTCGGCCTGGTCGATCGCATCGTCAACGAGCCCGTCGGCGGTGCGCACCGCGACCCGGTCACCATGGCCCGTCAGCTGAACCGGGCTTTGGCCGATTCTCTGCGCCAGGTTTCGGGCATGACGCCTGAAGAACTCGTTGAGCAGCGCCTGCAGCGCCTGATGTCCTACGGGCGGTTCAACGAAGTCAATAACTGAAGCCAGCATGGCGCATCGCTATCTGCCGCGGGGTTTCAGCGAACCCCGCCTGCTGGCGCCTGTGCTGCAGGTGTTCGATGCGCTTGCGCCGGGCCAGCCCCGGCCCCTGCACGTGGCCGTAGCGCTGAGTGGCGGCGCCGATTCAGCCATGCTGGCTGTGCATGCGGCTCTGGCAGTGCAGCAGCGTGCGGGCATCGAACTGCATTGTTTTCATATTCATCATGGTCTGCAGCAGGCGGCAGACGGCTGGCAGGAGCACGTTCACGCCCTGGCCGCAGGGTTGGGCCTGCCATGCCATAGCCTGAGAGTTGAAGTCGCCGAGGCTTCGGGCAAAGGCGTGGAAGGTGCTGCGCGTGATGCGCGTTATGCCGGGCTGAAGCGGCTGGCGGAATCCACGGGCGTGTCTCATATCCTGCTGGCCCATCATCGCGACGATCAGACCGAAACCGTCTTGATGCGCCTGTTGCGCGGCACCGGCCCTGCGGGCCTGGCGGCCATGGCGGCGATTGCCAGGCGTGATGGTGTGACCTACCTGCGGCCCTGGCTGGAAATCGACCGGGCGTTGATTCTCGCCAGCGCCCGCGAATATGCCGGGCTTAGCGGCTGGACGGCTGTGGACGACCCCACCAACCTGGATGACGCCTACACCCGGGGCGCTGTGCGGCAGCGCCTGGCGCCGGTGCTGGATGAGCGCTGGCCTGCCTGGCGTTCAATTCTGCTGCGCCACGCCCGCCAGGCGCGGGAACTGGCCGGGCTGCTTGAAGAAGTCGCAGCCGAGGATTTCGCGCGGCTGGATGCCGACGCCGACTTGACGGATTTTTCGCTGGCCGCCTGGCGTGAGTTGAGCCCCGAGCGTCAGATTCTGGTCTTGCGCCATTGGCTGGGCCTGCATGGCTTGCGAGCGCCTACGGATGCCCGCATGCGCGAACTATGTCGCCAACTGAGAAACCTGCATGCCCTGGGCCATGACCGCAGCATGCGGCTGCGTCACGAAGGACGCTGGATTCTCTGCCAACGAGGCCGCGTCCGCCTGTCGCATATGAACGACACAACGGAAAATCTGTAAAATAAGCAGGTTTTTCTATCAGACCTACGATGCCTGCGGCGCAGTTCCTTGCGCCGGGTACGGTGTCCTCACTTCAGAGTAGAAGATGTCCCTGATTGTTCAAAAGTATGGCGGCACGTCCATGGGCTCCGTCGAGCGCATACAGAACGTGGCGCGCCGCGTGGCCAAATGGCATGCCGCCGGCCATCAGGTGGTGGTAGTGCCTTCGGCCATGGCCGGGGAAACCAACCGTCTGCTGGGGCTTGCCAAGGAAATCAGCGCGCAGCCTGATGGCCGCGAGATCGACCAGCTTGCCGCGACAGGCGAACAGGCCAGCAGCGCCTTGCTGGCGCTGGCCCTGCAGGCGCTTGGCACGCCCGCGCGCAGCTACACCGGCTGGCAGGTGCCTGTGCGTACCGATTCCTCCTACACCCGGGCGCGCATCAACTCCATCGACGGCACCCGCATCCAGAACGACCTTGACACAGGCCGCGTGGTCATTGTCACCGGCTTCCAGGGCATTGACGACGAAGGCAATATCACGACTTTGGGGCGCGGCGGTTCCGATACTTCCGCCGTGGCTGTGGCGGCATCGCTGAAAGCCGACGAGTGTCTGATTTTCACCGATGTTGATGGTGTATATACAAC
>JAAZDZ010000224.1 GCA_012512545.1 Alcaligenaceae bacterium
ACGGCCCGCTGCGCGGCAGCGAGCTTTTCAGCCAGCTGCGGGAAGGTTTCTCCCACCAATAGCTCGGCCCGCGCCAGCCCCAATACCGCCAACCGCGCGGTATTCAGGGGGTGTCTGGCTTCGTCGGGATGCTGCAGCACCAGCACATGCGTGTGGTTGCGCAGGCTGGGAATATCGGCGCACAGGCAATGTGTGCCGGGCCGCAGACAGCGGCCGCAGCGTGGCCGGGGCGCCTTGTTCTGGCTCAGCTCAGTTGCCTGCCAATGCGGCCGGACGCACATAGCCGGGGAAGTGCGTATCCAGCGCTTCCTTGAAGAACGGCGACTTGAAAGCCGCGGCCAGGTCCTGTGCCCAGGGTTTTTCAGCGTCTTCAGTACGCACTGCGACCACCTGCTGGTAATCGATGGGCGGCTCTTCCAGCACCAGGGCGCTGGTCAGGTCCATGCCAGCGGCAATGGCAAAGTTGCCCGGTACGATGGAAAAGTCGGAATCACCCACGGTGCGTGGCAGTTGTGCGGCTTCAACAGGCTGCAGCTTGATGTTTTTGGGGTTTTCCGTGACATCGCGCTCAGCCACACGCAGAGGGTCGATATCTTCCTTGACCTTCACCATGCCATGAACCTGCAGCAGCTGCAGTGCGCGAGCCAGGTTGCTGGGGTCGTTAGGCAGGGTGTAGCGGTCGCCTTCCTGCGTTTCTTCCAGGCTGGCACGCGATTTGGAGTAAATCCCCATGGGGGCGGTGGTGCTTTGCGCCAGGTCGATCAGATCGAGTTTTTTATCGGTCTTGAAGCGGTTCAGATAGGCAATGTGCTGGAACAGATTGGCATCCAGCGAACCCTGCGCCAGAGCCAGGTTGGGCTGAACGTAGTCGTTGAACTCAACCAGCTTGACCTTATAGCCCTGCTCTTCCAGCTGGGGCACGATGGCCAGCTTGAGAACGTCGTAGTTATAACCGGCAGTAGCCCC
Organism: Alcaligenaceae bacterium; assembly: GCA_012512545.1. GTDB lineage: Bacteria > Pseudomonadota > Gammaproteobacteria > Burkholderiales > Burkholderiaceae_B > Yanghanlia. The sequence continues at coordinate 967 of JAAZDZ010000224.1, forward strand.
GAACACGAGGCTGGTCTTGTCGGGATCCGCCGCTTGCACGGCTGTAGTACCCAGTGCCACGGCGGCAGCGAACGCGGCCAACATGGTGCGGCGACGAATATTCAACATGGAAGGACTCCTGGAGTTTCAAGAATGATAAAAACAGACCACCGGATCAGCGCTTGTCGAGCCGGTGGGCAATGGCGTTGCCGCCAAACTGGATGATCTGCACCAGCACAATCAGCAATGCCACGGTCAGCAGCATGACGTCTGTCTGGAAACGGTAATAGCCATAGCGGATCGCGAGGTCGCCAATGCCGCCCCCGCCCACCACGCCGGCCACAGCTGAATAAGAAAGAAAGCTGACAGCCAGAACGGTAAGCGCCAGCACCAGACCCGCGCGCGCTTCGCGCACCAGCACGCGGCGCACGATCTGCAGCTGCGAAGCCCCCATGGCCTCAGCAGCTTCGATCACGCCACGCGGGACTTCCCGCAGGCTTTGCTCAACCAGCCGGGCAAAATAAGGCACAGCCGCCACGGAAAGCGGCACCGAGGCCGCCAGCGGCCCGATGGATGTCCCCACCAGCGCCGCAGTGACCGGTGTAAGCACCACCAGCAAAATAATGAAGGGGAAGGACCGCACAGTATTGACGATCCAGCTGACGACCAGATAGGCGCTGCGATTTTCCAATGTCTGGTTCGGGCCCATCTGAAACAGCAATACGCCCAACGGGCCGCCCAGCACGATGGCGCACGCCACGCCGATGCCCAGCATAAGAAAGGTCTGAGCGATGGAAACCCAGAGCTCGGGCATAATCGCAATGATGTTTTCGGTCATGTTATTGAGTTTCTTTGCAAGACTCGGCGGGTTCGCCAACCCGCGCGGCGTATTGATTCAGGATAACGGCCTTCTGGCGCTCGCGTTCCAGTTCGCGACCCAGCACGCTGATGCGCGGCGCAGAGTGATCATCGG
>JAAZDZ010000225.1 GCA_012512545.1 Alcaligenaceae bacterium
CAGTAGCCGACATCATCCGCCAGGCGCATGCGGTGGGCGCAGTGGTACTGGTGGATGGCGCCCAGGCGGTGGCCCACCAGGCAGTCGATGTGCAGGCTCTGGCTTGCGATTTCTACGTGTTTTCCGGCCATAAGCTGTACGGCCCGACGGGCATCGGCGCCTTGTATGGCCGCAAGCAGTTGCTGGACGCCATGCCCCCCTGGCAGGGCGGTGGCGACATGATTCACACCGTGAGTTTCGAGCGCTCCACCTTCGCTGAAACACCACAGAAATTCGAGGCCGGCACGCCCAATATTGCCGGTGTCGTTGCCCTGGACGCCGCGATTGCCTACGTTCAGGATATTGGTCTGGACAATATTGCGGCGCACGAAGACAGCCTGCTGCAGTATGCGAACCAGGCGCTGTCCCAGATACCCGGCCTGCGCTTTATCGGCCAGGCGCGCGAACGCGCGGGCATTGTGTCATTCGTGATGGATGACATTCATCCGCACGATCTGGGCACCATTCTCGATATGGAGGGCGTCGCTATTCGCGCGGGCCACCATTGCGCCATGCCACTGATGACACGTTTCGGCCTGCCCGGCACGGCGCGGGCCTCGTTTGCGCTTTACAACACCACTGAGGATGTGGATGCATTGGTAGCAGGCTTGCAAAAGGCCCGCCGCTTGTTTGGAATGGAGCAGGACGCATGAGCGGATTCGGCGATTTACGAGAGCTTTACCAGGAAGTGATCTTTGATCACAACCGCAAGCCGCGCAACTTTCATGTGCTGGATCCTTGTACGCATCAGGCCGATGGCCATAACCCGCTGTGCGGCGACCAGCTTACAGTCTATGCCAGAGTGGCGGGCGATGTGGTTGAGGATGTCAGCTTCATTGGTCACGGCTGTGCCATTTCAAAGGCATCGGCATCGCTTATGACTGAAGCCGTCAAAGGCATGAAGACAGGCGAAGTCGAAAACCTGTTTCGCGATATGCATGCCATGCTGACTGAAGCGCATCCTGATCGCGATCTGGGCAAGCTGGAAGTGCTGTCCGGCGTCCGGGAATTCCCCGCCCGCGTCAAGTGCGCCACCCTGGCCTGGCACACTTTGCATAATGCTATTACCCAGGCCAGTGAAACCGCAAAGACCGAGTAGCGCATCATGATGTATCTGAAAAGCGAAGAAATCGAGGTTCTGCGAGATTGCCCGGCGACAACCATTCCCTATGGTTCGCCAGTCACGATCGAGAAGGGCTGCGTTGCGGTGATCACCCAGAAATTGGGCAGTAGCGTCACCGTTATGGTGCAGGGCAACCTTTACCGGGTGGAAGGGCAGGATGTTGACGCCTTTGGCCTGGAAGTCCAGGAAGAAGAGCGTCATATCCCCGAAGGGCCGGTGACTCAGGAATATATCGAGAAGATGGCCTGGGAAGTCATGACGTCCTGCTTTGACCCTGAAATCCCTGTCGATATCGTCAACCTCGGTCTGATCTACGGCTGCGATGTCATTCCCCTGGGAGACGAACGCTTCCGTGTCGAAGTGCGTATGACATTGACCGCGCCGGGCTGCGGCATGGGCACGATAATTGCTGAAGAAGCACGCAGCAAAATTCTGAACATACACGGCGTGGAAGAAGTGGTGGTTGATCTGGTCTGGGATCCGCCATGGAGCCGGGAAATGATGAGCGAGTCGGCGCGCCTGCAATTGGGCATGCTCTGACCGGCCCAGCGGCGCGCTCAAGCACCCGGCAGCACACGCCCCGTAACGGGAGCGGACATGACGACGAAAAAAGGCTCAGCCGTCTGGGAAGGCAGCTTCAAAGAAGGCAGCGGCAGCATTTCCAGTGAATCGGGCGCTTTGAAAAAAGTGCCTTATGGGGTTTCTGCCAGGTTCGAGGAAGAGCCTGGCAGCAACCCCGAAGAACTCATTGCCGCCGCTCACGCCTCGTGCTTTTCCATGGCATTGTCCCTCATGCTGGGCGAGGCGGGGTTTGAGCCCGCCAGCATTGAGACCGAAGCGGCCGTCAAGCTTGAAAAGGTCGGCGACAGCTTTGCCATCACCTCCAGCCATCTGTCAGTGTATGCG
>JAAZDZ010000226.1 GCA_012512545.1 Alcaligenaceae bacterium
CTTCTATGGTTACGCCGATGTCACCGTCGCGCCGGTTTCCAGAATCAGCTTCCCAAAATACCATCTGGATATCGCCGACCCTTACCCTTACGACGTAGAACGCGCCAACCACTTGCTGGACGAAGCGGGCTATCCACGCCAGGCAGGCGGCCACCGCTTCACCCTCAACCTGCACTCCAACCCCTTCAACCCCGGTTTTGTACGCACTGCCGCCTATGTGCGCTCCGCGCTGTCCAGGGTCGGCATCCAGGTCACGCTGCACGAACAGGACCCCGGCAGCTATATCCGCAGCGTCTATACCAATCGGGAATTCGATATCATCGTCAGTGGCGTCAGCACCATGTTCGACCCCACAGTCGGGCTGCAGCGCATTTATTACTCGAAAAGCTTCAACCCACAAGTACCGTTCTCCAACGCGAATCGCTATCACAACCCGGAAGTGGATCGCCTGCTGGAAGCGGCCGCCATCGAAACCGATGACGACAAGCAGGCCGAACAGTTCAAGGCGTTCCAGGAAATCGTGGTGCGCGAGATTCCCACCATCGCGCTGGCACAAGCGCAAGGCGTCACGGTCTATAACCGCCGCTTGAGCCGCTTTGATGAAACCGCCGCGGGCGTGCGCAACAACCTGGCTTTACTGGAAGTCAGTGATGCCTGATTTCTCCCGCGCCTTATCGCAAAGGCTGCTGCATTCTTTGCCGACAGTGGCTGGCATCTTGATCCTGAACTTTCTGCTGCTGCAGCAGGTACCGGGAGATGCCGTCGATATCATGGCGGGAGAAGCGGGCGGCGCCACGGTGGAAAGCATGGCGGCCATGCGCCAGGCGTATGGCATGGATGGCTCGCTTTTTGAACGCCTGCATGCCTACCTGGCCAATCTGCTGCAAGGCAATCTGGGCGTATCGCCCCGCTTCAATGCCCCCGTCACCACGCTGATTCTGGAGCGGCTGCCCAACAGCCTGTTCCTGGTGATGTCAGGGCTGCTGCTGGCTGTGGTCAGCGGCATCGCCATCGGCACGGTCATGGCCGCTTTTGCTGGCCGTCTGCCCGATCGCCTGCTGTCGCTGCTCAACCTGGTGCTGTATTCAACACCCGGGTTCTGGATAGGGCTGTTGCTGATTCTGCTGTTTTCGGTGCATCTGGGCTGGCTGCCCGCCAATGGTCACGCCAGCATCGGCGTAGAGCTGAACGGCCTGGCCTGGCTGAAGGACCGCGCCTGGTACGCTGTATTGCCCACCATCACGGTCGCTACCTTCTTTATTGCCGTGTATGCACGGCTGACCCGCGCCGCCATGCTGGAAGTCAAGGACCTGGATTTCATCCGCACAGCCAGGGCCAAAGGCTTGCACCCGGCTCGCATCACGGTGCGCCACACCCTGCGCAATGCCCTGCTTCCGGTCAGCACCATGGCAGGCGTACACTTCGCGGCCCTGTTCGGCGGCGCTGCCGTGACCGAAACGGTGTTCGGCTGGCCGGGCCTGGGACGCCTGACCCTGGATGCCGTCATGACGCGCGACTTCAATCTGCTGTTGGGCATTCTGCTTTTTTCATCCTTCGTTGTGGTGGTGGTCAATATCCTGATCGACCTCCTGCAGCAATGGCTGGACCCCCGCACGCGGACTTCCTGATATGAAACCCACCATACTGCCTTATGTCCCGCCCGCACCGCCTGCATCCTCGTCACTTCTACAGGCTTGCGCGCGGCAGCTGCGCACTCCGCTGACTGCCTTCGGCGCCTTGATCTTTCTCGCCGTGCTGCTGACCGCGGCCCTGGCCGACGTATTTGCACCGGGAGACCCACTGGATATGGCGGGCATGCCATTGCTCTGGCCTGGCGACGATCCTGCGCACCCGCTGGGCACGGATTCCCTGGGGCGGGATGTATGGTCGGGCCTGGTGCATGGCAGCCGCGCATCTCTGGCCATCGGCTTCAGCGCCGCAGCCATCAGCCTGAGCATCGGCATTACCATCGGCGTATTCAGCGGCTACTACGGCGGCCGGACCGATCGCAGCCTGATGCGCCTGACTGAACTGTTCCAGACGATTCCCTCGTTTCTGCTGGTCATCGTTCTGGTTGCCATCCATGGCCCGACCCTGACCATTATCCAGACTGCCATCGGGCTGGCAGCGTGGCCCGAAATCGCTCGCCTGACCCGCGCGGAATTCCGGCGGCTGCGGGAACACGATTTCGTTCTGGCGGCGCGCAGCGCAGGTTACTCCAGCATCCACATCATTTTCCGGGAAATCCTGCCCAATGCCCTGCCAGCCATCGTAGTCAGCACCTCCATCCTTGTGGCGAGCGCCATTCTGATGGAGTCGGGCCTGGCCTTTCTGGGCATGAGCGACCCCAACGTCGCCAGCTGGGGCGGAATGATAGGCATTGGCCGCGACCAGCTCAGCTCCGAATGGTTTCTGACCGCGCTGCCCGGCGCTGCCATCCTGCTGACAGTGCTTGCCCTGAATGTATTGGGTGACAGCCTGAATGATGCCCTGAACCCTCGTCTGGACACATCCTCATGACCGAACTTCTACGTATTCGCGATCTGCATGTCAGCATCGGCAGCAAAGCACTCATCCATGGCCTGAACCTGCATTTGGATGCGGGTGAAACCCTGGCTCTGGTGGGAGAGTCGGGTTGCGGGAAATCCACCACTGCTCTGACGATAGCAGGGCTGCTGCCACGCAACGGCCGCGCCTCGGGGCAGGTAGTGCTTGATGGAGAAGACCTGCTGCAGCTCAATGGCAAAGCCCTGCGCCGCAAGCAGGGAAAAAACCTGGCCATGATTTTCCAGGAACCGTTGAGCAGCCTGAACCCTGTCATGAGTGTGGGCGATCAGATTGGCGAACTATTGCTCACGCACACTACGCTGAACCATGGCGAACGCCAGCGACGCATCACGGAACTGATTGATCTCGTGCAGCTTCCCGATGCCAGCCGCTTGATACGCCGTTACCCGCATGAACTGTCCGGCGGGCAGCGCCAGCGCATCATGATTGCCATGGCCATTGCCTGCAACCCCCGTTTGCTCATTGCCGATGAACCCACCACTGCGCTGGATGTCACCACCCAGGCCCGGATTCTTTCCCTGCTGGATTCACTGCGCGATGAGCTGCAAATGGGCCTGTTGCTGATCACGCACGATCTTGGCGTCGTCAGTGAAAGAGCCGACCGTGTGGCCGTCATGCATGGCGGCCGCATCCTGGAAGAGAACACCACGACAGCGCTCTTCAGCCGCCCGCAACACGATTACAGCCGCGGATTGCTGGGCGCGTCTCTGCGTAAGGACGAGCCGCGCCATTATCAGCAACAACGCCTGCCGGAAATCCGTATTCTGCAGCGCCATGATGGCAGTCTGGATTACCGCCTGCACACCCCTCCCCGCATGATTGAAACGGGCGGGCGGCAAAAATTGCCAGGCCATCGCGAAGCGCCTCAGAGCCCTCTTTTGCGTGTGCAGCAACTGAGCAAGACCTTCAACCGGCAGAGCGACGCAGTACCTGCTGTCAATCAGGTGAGCTTTGACCTCTACCGTGGTGAAACCTTGGGCCTGGTAGGCCAATCCGGCTGCGGTAAATCCACACTCAGCAAGCTGCTGCTGCGCTTGCTGGAAGCCGATTCCGGCAACATCACCCTGGACGGCCACGACTTGCGCGCCGCCGGTTCGCGCCAGTTGAGGCAACTGCGCTCGCAGATCCAGATGGTGTTCCAGGACCCGTATGGTTCACTGAACCCGCGCAAACGGATCGGTGACATGCTCGACCACCTGCAGAAACTGCATCTTCCTTTGAATGCGCGGCAAAGGCAGCGCGAAGCCTTGCGCATCCTGGACGCCGTGGGCCTGCCCGCCGATACCTTGCAGCGCTATCCTCATGAGTTCTCCGGTGGCCAGCGACAACGCATCGGCATCGCCCGCGCCCTGATTCTCAAACCCTCCGTCATCATCTGCGATGAGGCCGTATCGGCGCTGGATGTCTCAGTGCAGGCTCAGGTGCTGAACCTTCTGGTAGAGCTTCGTCAGGAGTTCAACCTGAGCTATCTGTTCATCTCGCACGACCTTTCCGTCGTGCGCTATATATCGGACCGCATCATGGTCATGAACCAGGGCCGCATTCTGGAAAGCAACCGCCACGACGTACTGTGGCGCGCACCGCAACATGCTTACACCCGTCACCTGATTGATGCCATTCCGAACTGGAACCACTCAACCGCTCTTGCCGCTTGAAACACGCCATGATCCCCTCTTTTTCTCATCCCGCATTGCAGGCTCTCCAGCAACAACTGGAAGATGAACTGGATTTTCTGTGCCTGCCTGAGGCTCCCTGGATGCCCGGACGCATATTCAACCGGCATCCCATTCTGGATGTCGCCATCATTGGCGGCGGCATGGCGGGCCTGACTGCGGCCGCAGCAATGAAATTTGCAGGCATCGCCAATACACGCATCTATGACGGCGCACCGGCGGGGGCTGAAGGCCCATGGGCGACTCACGCCCGCATGCAGACGCTGCGGTCTCCCAAAGACCTCACCGGCCCGGCCCTGGGCATTCCGGCCCTGACATTCCGCGCCTGGTATACCCGGATTCACGGCAGGGCGGGCTGGGAAGCACTGGACCGCATTCCCCGCCTGGTGTGGCACGATTATCTGCAATGGTATCGCCAGGCGCTGGCTCTGCCCGTCAACATTCATCATCGTCTGCAGAATATCGAAAGTATTCAGGCGCCAGGGCTGGCCGTGCCAATTGCCCGCCTTACGTTCAGTGTCGGCACAGAAGGCGAACAGCATGTTGCCTACGCCCGCCATGTGGTGTTGGCCACCGGCATGGATGGCCTGGGCGGTGCCAATATTCCTGCGGCTTTCACAAATCTGGAACGGCGCTTCTGGCGTCACAGCAGTGAAGTCTTCGACTTTGCAGCCCTTGCTTCCCGGCATATTGCCATTGTGGGGGGCGGCGACTCTGCACTGGATGCGGCGTCCACGGCTCTCGAAGCGGGCGCGGCCCGGGTAGATATCTATGTCCGCAGCAACGATTTTTCGCAGATCAATTACTGGAAGGGCTTTACCCATTCAGGGCATCGCCACGGCTATGCGCTGTTATCGAAGGAGCAGAAAGCTCAGACACTGGGCTTCTTGCTGGGGAATGCCACACCTCCAGCCCGCGGCACCCTGCAAAGACTGCGCGACGCTAAAAACCTTTACATCCATTTCGGTCAGGAAACCGACGGATTCCTGGCCCAAGACGACAAGCTGGTATTCCACAGCAACGGCAAACCGCAGGCCGCCGACTTCCTGATCCTTGCCACCGGCTATAAAACAGATCTGCAAAAACGCCCGGAACTGCACGGCCTGCTTCCCCACATCCGCTTCTTCGAGGCAGGCGCCCTGGGGGGCCAGCTGCCTGAAGCCTCACAGACCATTCCCCAGTTGGATGCTGACTTTTCTTTCCAAAGCGCCACTGCCGAGGGCGAACCCTTTCTTTCTCGAATCCATTGCTTTACAGGCCAGGCCCTGCTGAGTGTAGGCAAGGTATGTGGTGACATTCCTGGAATCAGCGTGGGTGCGCAAAAACTCACGCAGGGGATTGTCGGCAAACTGTATCAGGCCGAGCACGAGTGGCAGTATGAAGCCCTGACCCGCTATGACGAGCAGGAAATCACCGACGCAGCTCTGCACGCCTTGCGCAGGCAGACTGCCCCTGGTGATTCACTCGCGGAGGCCAGTGTGCTGTTTGATGAGCCAGCGCAATGATATGCGGATGCATGGGCGTGTCCGGCCAGGCGCAGAAGATAAGCCTACAAATCAGTCAAACAGGGCAACTTGCCTGCTGAGCGCTTGAACATCTGTTGATCACGCACTGGCCATGCCTTTCATACGCTCCCGTAGCCTGGGCAGGACTTCCGGGTTGATCATGCGCGGCGGCGTGCGGCCAGCGCAGACATCCAATATCTGCTGCGCAGAGATCTTGGCAATGTTCTTCCGCGCTTGGTGGGTCACGCCCGCTGTGTGATAGGTGGCGACCACGTTCGACAAGGCCAGCAGGGGGTGAGCATGCGGCGGCGGCTCGACCACCCAGACATCCAGACCGGCGCCACCCAGATGGCCGCTTTCCAAGGCGCCATGCAGGGCAATTTCATCATGAATGCCGCCCCGCGCTGTGGAAATGAAAATTGCGCCCTGGCGCATGCGCTGGAACTCCCCGGCTCCAAACATGCCCAGCGTTTCCTGATTACGTGGGCAATGCAGACTGACAATATCGCTGCCCGACAGCAATTCCTGCAATGACACAGGGCGTGCGCCCCGGGCCTGAATTTCGGCGGCAGTCACATAGGGGTCATAAGCCAGCACTTGCATATCAAAAGCACGGGCAAGCTGCGCCACCCGCATTCCGGCCTGGCCAATACCCACCAAACCGATTGTTTTACCTGCCAGCTCGTGGCCCATAAGCTGTTCACGCACAAGACCTGTGGCCGTTTTGATGAGGCGATCTGATTCCACAATACGGCGGATCACTGCCAGCACCAAGCCGAAGGTATGCTCCGCCACGGAATTCGCGTTGCCGCCTGCCTGGTTCACAACCAGAACTCCCGCTTCAGTGCACGCTTCTACATCCACGGTGTCATAACCTGAGCCTGTGCTGGATACCAGCTTGAGCTGTGGGCAACGATCCAGCAGCTCTGACGTGACCTGCCATTTCGGCGGCACTTCATCCTTGGCAGCTGATACATGATAGATATCTGCAGCGACCAGTTTGGCCCAGTTGACCTCGTCAGCATCGGCCAGCTTCATGATTTCCAAGCCGACACCCGCGTGCCCCTGAACAATCTCATCAAAGCAGGAATGAATCCAGAGATCAAGACGTACTACATTGAAGCGCATCATGCTTACCCGACACGGTGGCGAAGCCTTCCATTGTACGTAAACGGCTGGGCATCAGATATAGACGTCAAAAACCCGCTTTTGTTTTCCCCAAAGCCAAAACCCACCCGGTGTTTACCGGATGGGGTTTTGAGGGATAAGTGCCTGACGATGACCTACTTTCACAGACGTCCGTCCACTATCATCGGCGCAAAGGCGTTTCACGATCCTGTTCGGGATGGGAAGGCGTGGGACCACCTTGCTATGGTCGTCAAGCGTAACTGGTTGCTGGGGGGCCTCGTGCTGAGGCCACCTAGCCAATTGGGGTGAGAAGCACGTAGCTTGAAGGGTGAGGCGGGCGCTGTACGATGGCGCGCGGCCTTAGGCTTCAAGCCCGATGTAATGTGTGTTGGGGTAATGTGTTTGCGTTGGTGTTGCGTATGTATTTAGCGGCACTTGTATCACGCTACAACCTGCAAGGTTATAGGA
>JAAZDZ010000227.1 GCA_012512545.1 Alcaligenaceae bacterium
CATCAAGGCCACGCCTTCCTGCGATGACAGGGAAAACTCCTGCAACAACCCCTGCACCAGGCCCGCCTTGCCCAACGCGCTTTTGCGCTCACGCAAGCCGCGGGTGATGCGCAAGGCCCGCGCCTGACTGCGCTCAGCGCCAGCGGGCGACAGACGCGCGGCATCTACCAGTGCCGGCACCAGATCGGGTTCAGGGCTACGCCACGCGGCAGTGATTGCCCGACGCAAGGCAGCGCGTTCCGGCAAAGGCGTGATGGGGGAAAACAGCGAAGGGCGGGCAACAGCGCCGGAAACCAGATCGGCGGAGGATGCGGCTGACATGTCACGTTTCTCCTATATGAATATAGAAACCGGAACAGACCCGTTATTCATATAATGGTACGGCTTAACCTAATGAATGATTCACTATTTTTCACACCTGAAATAGAGAAAAGCGCATGGAAAATACCGAGCACGGCCTGGACAGAGTCGATATGGAAATCCTGGATTTCCTGCAGCGCGATGGCAGGATGCCCAATACCCGGCTGGCCGAAGCGGTTTCTCTTTCACCCACCGCCGTATTGGCGCGAGTGCAACGCCTGACGCGTGAAAACTACATTACCGGTTACGAAGCCCGTCTGAACCCGCGCAAACTGCAGGCCGGGCTGCTGGTATTCGTGCAGGTGCTGCTGGACCGCAGCGGGTTAAATGTCTTTGATGAATTCAAGGCAGCCGTGCAGGTGCGGCCCGAAATCATGGAATGCCATATGGTGGCAGGGGGATTCGACTACCTGCTCAAAACCCGGCATCGCGATATGGAGGCGTATCGCGAATTCGCTGGCCGCGTGCTGTGGGAGCTTCCAGGGGTTCGGGAAACCCGCACTTTTGCGGTTATGGAGGAAGTAAAAGAGTCCATGAAGCTGAATATCCAGCCTGCCAGGCTGCCGCGCTGAGCCGCCGCCTTGCTTCCCGCCGCCTTCAGGGTATATTCACAGAAAACAAGAAAATCTCTGAAACAAACCGAGCGAAAAATACGCACGATGGATTGTTCAGACATTCTCAATAACAAGACACTTCCATTCAGCCCCCAGCAACCGAGCGTTTTATATGAATAACCCTATCGACGCCTTCCCTACCGACACGCGCAGCCGTGACATTTCCTACCATCTGCACCCCTATACCAACGCAGTCAAACACAAAGAAGTCGGCCCGCTTGTCATCGAGCGCGGGGAAGGCATCTATGTGTACGACGAGCACGGTAAACGTTATATAGAAGGCATGGCCGGCCTGTGGAGCGTAGCGGTCGGGTTCAACGAGGCCCGCCTGGTGGAAACCGCCACGCAGCAGATGCAGAAGCTGCCCTTCTACCATACGTTCACCCACAAGGCGAACAACCCCAGCATTGCGCTGGCAGAAAAACTGGTGCAGCTTACCGAAGGCACCATGAGCGGTGTTTTCTTCACCAACTCGGGTTCCGAAGCCAACGATACGGTCATCAAGATGGTGTGGTACTACAACAATGCCCTGGGCCGCACCAACAAGAAAAAAATCATCGCCCGCAAACGTGCTTATCATGGGGTGACTGTCGCATCTGCCAGCTTGACAGGGCTGGCGCCCAACCACAAAGGCTTCGATCTGCCGCTGCCGCAGATGAAGCACGTCACCACCCCGCACTTATATCGTGAGGGCCAGCCCGGAGAAACCGAGGAAGCCTTCGCTTCTCGCCTGGCCGCTGAACTGGATGCCTACATCCAGCAGGAAGGGCCCGAAACCGTGGCCGCCTTCATTGGCGAACCCGTCATGGGCGCAGGCGGGGTGCTGGTACCGCCCGCCACGTATTGGGAAAAGATCCAGGCCGTATGCCGCAAGCACGATGTCTTGCTGGTGGCCGACGAAGTCATTACCGGCTTTGGCCGCCTGGGCACTCTGTTCGGTTCGCAGAAGTTCAATATCCAGCCCGACATC
>JAAZDZ010000228.1 GCA_012512545.1 Alcaligenaceae bacterium
GCCCTTTAGCACTTCTTCGCGCAGAACGTCCCAGATGGCTTTATGCAATTCCATGAAGCGCGGCTGGTTGCGGATTTCGGCAACGTCGCGTGGCCGGGGGATGTCAATGACGAATTCCCCGATGGGCGATGTGCCCGGCCCGGCCGACAGCACCACAACACGGTCGCTCATGGCAATGGCTTCGTCAAGGTCGTGTGTAATGAACAGCACGGCCTTGCGCCTGCTCATCCAGATTTCCAGCACTTCGTTTTCCATCAGCTGGCGCGTCTGGATATCCAAGGCCGAAAAGGGCTCGTCCATAAGGATGATGTCGGGATCGCGAATCAGTGTCTGCGCCAGCATGGTGCGCTTGCGCATGCCGCCCGACATCTGATGCGGGTAGCGATCTTCAAAACCGCCCAGGCCCACACGCTGCAGCCATTCCATGCCATGCTCGCGGGCTTCGGCCGCCGTCACTCCCGCAAATTCCAGACCGGCCGTGACATTGGACAAGGCGTTGCGCCAGGGCATGAGCGCTTCGCCCTGGAACATATAGCCTGCACGCTGGTTGATGCCCGCCAGCGGCTGGCCGAACACCTTCACATGGCCCGCCGAAGGCGGCAACAGGCCCGCCCCTACATTGAGCAGAGTGGATTTGCCGCAGCCTGTGGGGCCGACCACTGAAACGAACTCACCTGGCGCAACAGCCAGGCTGGCGTCGCGCACGGCGGTGTAGCTGCCCTGACCGTCGCGGGCGGCGAAGGTGCAGGTAATGTTTTCAAACAGGAGCGCCGCTTCAGACATTGGGGTGTTTCTCGTTGGCCTTGGCAATGGCGTCGATCTGACCGGTACACATGGCGGTTTCAGGCGCCGCGCCTTTCCATCAAGGCCCAGGCGATTGTGCCTGCGTCTACGTATTCCAGCTCACTGCCAGCGGGCACGCCACGCGCAATGCGTGTCACTTTGCGCCCGCGGGCGCGCAGCAGTTCCGACAGATAATGCGCCGTTGTTTCACCTTCAGGGGTGAAGTTGGTGGCGAGAATCACTTCCTGCACATCTGGTTCGCTCGCGCGCGACAACAGACGTTCGAACTGCAGTTGATCGGGCCCCACCCCTTCCAGCGGTGCCAGCCTGCCCATAAGAACATAATACAGCCCGATATAGCCATGACTGGCTTCAATCATATGCTGATCAGCAGGCGTTTCCACCACGCACAGCAGCGATGTATCGCGACGGCTGCTGGAACAGGTGGTGCAGAGCTCATCTTCCGAAAAGCCATTGCACAAGCGGCAATGGCGCACGCCTTCCACTGCTGTAAGCAGGGTTTCCGCCAGGCGGGCGGCCCCCTGGGGGTCGTGCTGCAGAAGGTGATAGGCCATGCGCCGCGATGTGCGTTGCCCCACTCCGGGCAGGCAGCGCAGGGCCTCTATCAGCGCCCGCAGCGATTCGGGTTCGGAAACGGGCTCGTGCATCAGAAGGGAAACTTCATTCCCGGCGGCAGGGGCAGACCAGCCGTCACCGACGACATTTTATCCTGTGCGGTTTCATCGGCTTTGCGCAAGGCGTCATTGAAAGCCGCCGCGACCAGATCTTCCAGCATATCCTTGTCTTCTTCCAGCAGGCTGGGGTCGATGGTGACGCGCTTCACATCGTGTCTGCAACTGATGGACACTTTCACCAGGCCGCCGCCAGAGGCGCCTTCGACAATCAGTTCGGCCAGGGCTTCCTGCGCCTTTTTCATGTTTTCCTGCATTTGCTGGGCCTGCTTCATCAAGCCAGCAATTTGACCTTTCATCATGTTGATTTTCCTGTGTAGGGAGATTGATTCGTATCAGGCAGCTTTTTCGTCATCAATCGCTGCAATGGAGCCGGGTACGACCCGCGCTCCGAATTCTTCGATCAGGCAGAGCACAAGCGGATCGTTCTCGACTGCCTCTTCGGCTTGTTTCTGGCGCTCGGCCTGGCGCACCTGCTCAACCGCCCGGGCAGTATCCCCGCCCGTCGTGCCGAACAGTATTTTCAACTGCACAACCTTGCCGAAATGTTCCGTCAGGACGGTGCGCAAACGCGCCTGCCCTTGCCTGGCCGCCAGCGACCAGATGGCAACCCGCAAGGTGATGGTGTCGCCTTCCACCCCCACCCATTCACTTTGATGGGCGAGTTCGTCAGCCAGACCCGTGAGCGGCAGCGAAGCCGCCAGGTCGGGCCATTCCTGCGCAGTCATGCGGGTAAGACGCGGAGCGCGAGGGGCGGGTTCAGCACCAGCACCAGCCAGTGGCGCCAGGCCAGCGGCGCCCAGGCTGGCCGCTGCGAGATCAGCGGCTTCGATATCGGCAGCCTCGTCGCCCATGTTTTCCAGCACAGGCTCCCAATCGCCGTTTTCGTAATCAGGGTAATCGGGGGCCCCTGAATCAGCGAACGCTTCAGTAC
>JAAZDZ010000229.1 GCA_012512545.1 Alcaligenaceae bacterium
CGACAACATTGTCGATAAAGTCCCCGAACTGCGCAGCATCGTTGAACTGCGCGGCGCGCTCAAGGCACTCAAAGGGCCGCTGGGCAATATTCCAGACTTCCGCAAAAAACTGCAGGCTCTGGTGCAGGACGACGACACGCGCGCACGCCTGCTCAAAGAACTCGGCATTGACGATAAACAACCCTGACGGACGGACACCATGAGCGAAGAACAGACCAGGCAGGAAAGCGCCGCCGCCACACAGGAAGAAAGCGGCTCGCTGATCGACCAGCTTCTGGAAACCACCCGGGTGCGCCCCGGCGACGAATCCTACGCCATCACCAGACAAGGCATCCAGACCTTTATCTCGTCGTTGCTCGACCCTGCCCGCGCCACCGATCGCGTCACGGCCTCGCTGGCCGACGACATGATTGCCGGGCTCGACAAAAAGCTCTGCGCCCAGGTAGACGAAATCCTGCATCACCCTGAATTCCAGCGCCTGGAATCTTCCTGGCGTTCACTGAAATTCCTGATTGACCGCACCAATTTCCGCGAAAACATCAAAATCCAGTTCATGAACGTCAACAAGGACGATCTGCTCAGCGATTTTGAAGATTCCCCGGAAGTCACGAAATCCGGTCTGTACAAGAACTGCTATACATCGGAATTCGGCCAGTTCGGCGGCCAGCCTTTCGGGGCCATCATCGCCAATTATGAATTCGGCCCCGGTGCCTCCGACATGAAGCTGCTGCAATATTGCGCCAGCGTGGCCTCCATGAGCCATGCGCCCTTTATTGCTGCCGCAGGCGCGCAGTTCTTCGGCATGGACGGTTTTGCCAAACTGCCCGATCTCAAAGATCTTTCCTCCATCTTTGAAATGCCGCAGTACACCAAGTGGAACAGTTTCCGCGAAAGCGAAGACGCCCGCTACGTGGGCCTGGTGCTGCCGCACTTCCTGCTGCGCACGCCCTACGGCAATGACACCACCCCTTCCAAGAAATTCAACTACGAAGAAGACGTCAGCGGCGGCAACGGCGCCTTTCTGTGGGGCAACGCCGCCTTCGCCTTCGCTTCGCGCCTTACATCAAGCTTTGCCGATTACCGCTGGTGCGCCAACATCATCGGCCCGCAAGGCGGCGGCACAGTGGGCGATCTCCCCATCTACAACTACGAGGCAATGGGCGAGATTCAAACCAAGATCCCGACTGAAATCCTGATTTCCGAACGGCGCGAATTCGAACTCGCCGAACAGGGCTTCATTGGCCTGGCCATGCGCAAGAACAGCGACAACGCCGCCTTCTTCTCGGCCAATTCCAGCCAGAAACCCAAGTTCTTCGGCAATACCAAGGAAGGCAAGGAAGCAGAAACCAATTACAAGCTGGGCACCCAGCTTCCCTATATTTTCGTGGTCAGCAGGCTGGCGCATTACATCAAGGTTCTGCAACGCGAAAACATCGGCACCTGGAAGGAACGCGCCGATCTCGAAGGCGAACTCAATAACTGGATTCGCCAGTACGTCGCCGACATGGACGCCCCCGGCCCTGAAGTCCGCAGCCGCCGTCCGCTGCGCACCGCGCAGATCAACGTCGAGGACGTCGAGGGAGACCCAGGCTGGTATCGGGTTTCCATGCTGGTTCGCCCCCATTTCAAATACATGGGAGCCTCGTTCACGTTGTCGCTGGTTGGCAAACTGGACAAATAAGCAGCACCCCCTTTCGCATCCTTAAGAACAAAGGAGAAAACCCATGCCAATGCCAGGTTACCTGACCCTTACCGGTCAGACCCAGGGAAAGATCGACGGCAGCTGCACCATACAAGGCCACGAAGACACCATACTTGTACAGGCTGTTGATCACACCATCGAAATCCCGAAATCGCTGCAAACCGGCCTGCCCACCGGCAAGCGCATCCACGGCCCGCTCACCATCACCAAGGAAATCGACAAATCCTCGCCCAAGCTGTTCCAGGCGCTGACTTCCGGCGAACAGCTTTCCGAAGCCAAGCTGGAGTACTACCGCATCTCGCCCCAGGGCAAGGAAGAGCTCTACTACACCGTCGAAATCAAGAACGCCATCATCACCTCGATGCATAAATTCGTGCCGATGTGCCTGGACCCGGCCAATAAATCCATGGGGCACATGGAAGCGGTGTCCTTCACCTACGAAACCATCATCGAAACCTTTGTGCCCGATGGCATCGAAGCCCAGGATTCCTGGAACGCGCCCAAATCCTGAGGGCTGATCGCCAGGCCACATCACCGCGCACACGCTGTAACCGGGGCGGCGCTTCTGCCAGAGGCGCCCCCCGTTCCAATAACAAATTAGTGTTCTGTTTGACGAATCCGCATACATCTCTTCGGCGCCTGGCCATGCTGCGTTGCAAATCCTCGCGATAGCTCATCAAACAGAACACTAGCAGCCACCGGACGCCCGCCATGCAAATTGTCGATTTCAAACCCCTGGTCGACCGGCTCAATCCCACTTGCCGCGATGCGCTTGAAAACGCTGCGGGGCTTTGCCTGAACCGGACCCACTACGAAATCACCATCGAACACATGCTGGTGCGCCTGGTCGAAGACCCGCGCTCCGATGTGCAGCTTATTCTCAAGCAGGCAGGCATCGACCCAGGCCGGATGCAGCGGGCCCTTGAGCAGGCACTGGAATCCTTCAAAAGCGGCAATAGCGGGCGGCCGCAATTTTCGCCGCAACTGCCCGATCTCTTTGCCGACGCCTGGCTGATCGCATCCGTCGATCTCTACGAAGGCAGCATCCGCTCGGGCGCTTTACTGGCGGCTTTTGTCGCGCGGGCCTCGTTTTATGCCAGCGGCAACTACGCCTCGCTGCTGTCCGATCTCGACAAAAACAAAACCATCGCCCTGCTGGGCGAAGTAGCGGCGGCCTCGCGCGAAGCCTCGGAAGCCGTCAGCCTCAGTGGCGGGTCTGGCAGCACAGCCGCATCTGAATCTTCTGGCGGCGCCGGTTCGGCCATTGAGCGCTTCTGCGAAGACTTCACTGAAAAAGCCCGCAACGGCAAGATCGACCCTGTATTCGGGCGCGATGCCGAAATCCGCCAGATGGTCGATATTCTCGCCCGGCGCCGCAAGAACAACCCCATCTGCGTGGGCGACCCTGGCGTGGGCAAAACCGCAGTCATCGAGGGCCTGGCGCTGCGCATCGTGGAAGGCGATGTGCCCGAAGTGCTGCAGGGCGTCACCCTGCTGGGCCTGGACATGGGCGCCCTGGAAGCCGGGGCCGGGGTCAAGGGCGAATTCGAAAACCGTCTGCGCGGCGTCATCAACGAAATCAAGGCGTCCACCACACCCGTCATTCTGTTCATCGACGAAGCCCACACACTGATCGGCGCAGGCGGCTCCGCAGGCACGAGCGACGCCGCCAATCTGCTGAAACCCGCACTGGCCCGAGGCGAACTGCGCACCATTGCCGCCACCACCTGGAGCGAGTTCAAGAAGTACTTTGAGAAAGACGCAGCCCTGGCGCGCCGCTTTGAAGTGGTCAAGCTGGACGAACCCTCGGTGGCCATGGCCGTGCAGATTCTGCGCGGCCTGAAAGAACGCTACGAGCAGGTGCACCAGGTCTTGATACGCGAAGACGCCCTGGCCGCCGCCGCCGAATTGTCCAGCCGTTATATCACCGGCAGGCAGTTGCCCGACAAAGCCATTGATCTGCTCGACACCGCCTGCGCGCGCATCAAGGTCAACCTGTCTTCCAAGCCCGATTTCATCGAAGACCGCGAACGCCGCCTGCAAATGCTGGAACGCGAAAAGCGCGGCCTGCAGCGCGATGTGCAGAATCGCGTGGCCATCGACCCCGACCGTCTGCAACAGATCGACGAGGAAGCCGCTGCAGTACAAAGCGAACTGAGCGAACTGCAGGCACGCTTTGATGCGCAGTTTGAACTGGCGCGCAAAATACTCGAACTGCGGGCTCAGGCACACCAGGGGGGCGGGGGAAATATGCCTGCTGCATCGCCTGACGAAACCGCTGCCATCGAAGCCCTGCTCATTCAGGCCGAACAGGAACTGGCCGCGCTGCAGGCCGAAGACAAACTCATCTTTATCGACGTCTCCCCCGACACCATCGCCAAGGTCGTATCCGACCGCACCGGCATCCCCCTGGGCAAGATGATGCGCGACCAGGCCGCCGCCGCACTTTCGCTGGAAGCCACCCTGAACGCCCGCATCAAGGGGCAGCCCTATGCCCTGGCCACTGTGGCCGAAGTCTTGAAGTCCGCCCGCTCAGGCATACAAGACCCCGACCAGCCCATGGGCATTTTCCTGCTGGCCGGGCCTTCCGGCACGGGCAAGACCGAAACCGCGCTTTCCATTGCCGATGCGATGTTTGGCGGCGAACAATCGCTGGTCAGCATCAATATGTCGGAATTCCAGGAAAAACATACCGTCAGCCGCCTGGTGGGTTCGCCGCCAGGCTATGTAGGATACGGCGAAGGCGGCGTTCTGACCGAAGCCGTGCGCCAGCGCCCGTATTCGGTCGTGCTGCTGGACGAAGTCGAAAAAGCCCATCTGGATGTCGTCAATCTGTTCTATCAGGTCTTTGACAAAGGCGTGCTGTCCGATGGCGAAGGGCGCGAAATCAACTTCCGCAACACTGTGGTGTTCCTGACTTCCAACCTGGCGCTTGATGTCATTACTGAACTGTGCGCGGGCGACGAGCCGCCCCCCATGGAAGCCATACAGGCGGCCATCAGGCCGATATTGTCCAACCACTTCAAACCGGCCCTGCTGGCCCGCATGACCATCATCCCGTTCCTGACACTCAGGGATGACGCCCTGCGCGGCATCGTCAAGCTCAAGCTCGACAAGCTGGCTGCCCGCATGCGGCAGAACAACAAGATCACGCTCGATATCGCCGATGAAGTCATCGACACCATCACCGCCCGCTGCACCGAAGTTGAAACGGGCGCCCGCAATATCGACTTCATTCTGCGCGGCAACGTCATGCCCATGCTGTCCAACAGTTTGCTGGCGAATATGGCCGCAGGCAGCCATGTCAGCCGTGCGCGCCTGCACCTCGACGCAGATGGACAGTTTGCCGCCACATTTTCCTGAAGGGCCGTCATGTCACAAAAATGCGCATGGATTATCAACTTCGGGCCGGACGACAGGCCCGCGCAAATGGCGGCTGCCCAATTGAATGCTTACGGCCTGCCTGCTGCAGGCCAGAAATGGCCCAAGGGCGAAGACAAAGCCTGGATGAACAGCGCCGAGGAAGCCGCGCAACGCAATACCGCCGTCATCATCCTGGTGGGGCAGGCGGCAGAACTCGACCCCGCCACACGGGCGGAACTCGCCCTGTTCCGGCTGGCCCTGCAAACTCACCGGGGTGCCCCGCTCAACGGTCTGTCGCTGCTGGCGGGCGTGCCTGCGGCCCCCGCACAGGCAGAGGGCCGCAGCGGCATGCTTGACGACTGGCTGGCGCCCGCCGATGCCCGCTGGACCGCCAGGGCCGTGGCCCGCGCCCATGCGCCCGTCGCGCCCGCCTGGCCCGTGCGCCTGGGCCTGCACGCCCACGAACGGCTGGGCGCCTGGCTGGAAGTCCACCCTTCGCCGGGGCAGAATTCACCCGGCGCATGCGTGGGTGTGGCAGGCGAAGGCGCCTCTATTGATTTTCATGCGGTCGGCCCGGCCGCCGCGCTGCCCGAGCGCAGCGTCAACGAATACGAATTGCAGGGCCTGAAGTTCGACATCGGCCCGCTCGCCTTTGAAGCCTGGGCCTTGCAGAACCGCATTGCCCCCGATCACAGCTACTTTGTCCGCATCGCGGGACTGCCCAGTCATCTGGCCATCGGCAGCCTGCCTGAAGGCCAGCTTGAAGATATACACATTGTATCTATCGCATCATGAGCCTGGATATCGCAAACCTGCTGGCGCCCATTTCGGAAAGCGCCCCCGCCGGTGACGAGGCCCGCTCCACCGACGAATACGAACGGGTGTCCGGCGAAATCGACAAAATGACGAATATGTCGGGCTCAGCCATTGTTGACTGGAGCCTGGTCGCGCAACAGGGCGCCGACATTCTTCGTGCCCAGAGCAAGGATTTCATGCTGGCCGCCTGGGTCAGCGCCGCCTGGACGGAACTGCGCGGGCTGGATGGCCTGAAAGCCGGGCTTGAGC
>JAAZDZ010000230.1 GCA_012512545.1 Alcaligenaceae bacterium
CAGATCGGGGGTGGCGGTATAGAGCGTATTGCCCTTCACACGCAGGATTTCACTGACTTTCAACATATTGGTCTCCCGGTGGCTCCGATAGTGGCGCTTTGAACATTGTGCACCAAGCTATGGAGTTAGGGTAGGGGAAGGTTTCTGGAATAAGGTGTCGAGCCGCACGGATTCGCCCGCGAGTGAACGGGCAGCGGCCTGCAGCAGCTGTGGTTCGCTATGCAAGCCCGGCTGCCGGGTATCAAGCAGCCAGGCGTCGATCAGTGGTTGAAGCTCGGCCCTGGATGGGTCGCAGGCCAGCACCCAGGTTTCGGCTTCATTGTGTTCGGTGTTCACGGCATAGCCCAGGTTCTTGAGCGTGTGCAGCACATTGTCGAGTTCATCCTGGTGCAGGCTCAGGTGTTCGCAAAGGTCGCCCATGCTGCGCCCTGGTGCATGGGTGCGCCAGGTTTCCCATAAGGCGCGCAGCACCCGCACGCTATCGACAAAACCGGCCCCTGTGTAATGTTGCTGAGCCCAGCGGCGCTGCCGCAATGCCGGCAGAAGGGCTGTCACCGTGGCGCCCAGCAGAATCACCAGCCACGACAAATACACCCACAGCAGGAAAATGGGGATGGTGGCGAAAGCGCCATAGATAATGGTGTAGGAAGGGAACCGGCTCAGATAATAGGCAATGCCGACCCGCAGGAGCTCCAGAATGATGGCTGTGCAGAAGCCGCCTGCCACGGCGTCCTTCCAATACACGCTGCGGTTGGGCACAGTAAGGAACAAGGCTGAAAAACCGCAGCCGGTCAGCAAAAGCGGCAAGAGCGATAGCGCAATATTGCCCAGGGCGGGAATATCGCCGATCAGGCCGAGCGATTCCCGGGCCACGATGGATAATGCCCACAGGCTGGCGCCCACCAGAATGGGGCCAAGCGACAACACCGCCCAATAGACCAGCACGCGCTGGCGCAGGGGGCGGCGGGTTTCCACCTGCCAGATATCGTTGAAGGCTTCGTCGATGGTGCGAAACAGCATGACGGAGGTCACGATCAGCACCAGACCGCCGATGGTGGTCAGGCCCGATGCCTTGGCGGCAAATTCGTTCAGGTAACCCAGCACGGTTTCGGACACCACTTCCGGCATGACGCTGCTTGCCAGAAAAGTTTCCAGAGCGTAGCGGAATTCTGCGAACAGGGGAAAGGCGGTGAACAGAGACAGCACCACGGCAAGCAGGGGCACAAGGCTGAGCACCGAGGTGTAGGTCAGGCTGGAAGCCACCTGAGTCAGTTTTTTTTCCTGGGCGCGCTGCAAGGCATACTTCAGACCTTTCCAGACAGTCAGCCAGGAAATGGCCTTGCGCTGCCTGCTGCGCTGAGGTGGGGGCTCGGGTGGCCGAAGGGGGGAAGGTGTTTGCGTATCGGGAAGCCGTTCCATGGCCTGTCAGCCTTGTATCCTTTCGGGTGATAATACCAGTATGACGACTTCTGTAAATTCCGTATGGCGCTGGGTCGCCTCTGGCGCCCTGATCGGCCTTATTGTCTTGTGTGTAGTGTGGGAACTCTGGCTGGCGCCCATTTTTCCGGGCGGTTCCTGGGTGGCGCTCAAAGCGCTGCCTCTGTTCTGGCCTCTGCGCGGCGTGCTGAAGGGCAATCTTTACACCATGCAGTGGGCGTCGATGTTCATTCTGCTGTATTTCATGGAAGGCGTGATGCGCGCCTGGTCCGACCTCAACCCGCTGTCTGCCTGGCTGGCAGGTCTGGAAATTGCCTTGTCGGTGTTGTTCTATGTATCGGCCATCCTGTACTGCCGACCCGCCAAGAAGGCGGCGCGCAGCCGGGCGGCCAAGGCCGGGGTGAAACAATAATGAAGCTGGATGCTTTGCAGGTCGCCAATTCCTTCGCAGAGCTGCCGCGCGAATTTCACACGTTTTTGCAGCCACAGCCTCTGAACGAGCCGCGCCTGTTGCACAGCAACGCAGAAGTCGCCGCATTGCTGGGGCTGGACGCAGCCGCGCTGCGCTCGCCCGAATTCCTTGAAATCGTTTCAGGCCAGCGGCCCTTGCCAGGCGGGCGCACTCTGGCCGCCGTATACAGCGGGCATCAGTTCGGCATGTGGGCGGGGCAGCTGGGCGATGGGCGCGCTCATTTGCTGGGCGAAATTCTCACTCCCCAAGGCGCTTGGGAAATCCAGCTCAAGGGGGCGGGGCTGACGCCTTATTCGCGCATGGGCGATGGCCGGGCGGTATTGCGCTCGTCAGTGCGCGAATACCTGGCCAGTGAGGCCATGGCGGGCCTGGGCATTCCCACCACCCGGGCTCTGGCTCTGGTGGTTTCCGACGACCCGGTCTATCGCGAAACGGTTGAAACGGCAGCCATTGTTACCCGGGTGTCGCCCAGCTTTGTACGCTTTGGCAGTTTTGAGCATTGGGAGCGTAAACCCGAACCCTTGCGCATTCTGACCGATTACGTCATCGACAGGCATTTCCCGGAAGTACGCGAAAGCCGCGGTGGCGAAGCTGTTTCGTGGGAACAGGCCGTGTTGCGCATGTTGCGCGAGGTTGTGCGGCGCACGGCTTCCATGGTGGCCGACTGGATGACTGCCGGCTTTTGCCATGGTGTCATGAATACCGACAATATGTCGATTCTGGGCCTGACCATCGACTACGGCCCCTATGGCTTCATGGATGGCTTTCAGGCCAACCATGTGTGCAACCATAGCGATACCCATGGCCGTTATGCCTGGAAT
The DNA here is from genome assembly GCA_012512545.1 of Alcaligenaceae bacterium. Lineage (GTDB taxonomy): Bacteria > Pseudomonadota > Gammaproteobacteria > Burkholderiales > Burkholderiaceae_B > Yanghanlia. The sequence continues at coordinate 2,731 of JAAZDZ010000230.1, forward strand.
GTGCAGCCCGCCATTGCGCACTGGAATCTCTACCGGCTGGCCAGCGTGTTTCTGAGCGTTGGCCTGAAGGAAGAAGAATTGCGCGATGTGGCGTCTGCCTACGAAGGGGATTTTCTCGCCGCCTACCAGGGCAATCTGTGCCGCAAGCTTGGTTTGGAATCGTGGCAGCAAGGCGATGACGATCTGATCGACGCCTGGTGGCGCCTGCTGCACGAACAACGCGCTGATTTCACCCTGGCGTTTCGCAGCCTGGCCTCAGTCAGCCACAATCCTCAACCTTTTCTCGCTCTTTTCGGCGATCCGCAGCCCGCGCTCGACTGGCTGGCCGGCTACGAGCAGCGTCTGCA
>JAAZDZ010000231.1 GCA_012512545.1 Alcaligenaceae bacterium
CGATGGGTAACATGCGGCCTTTCCCGGACTTGCTTGCAGAAATCCATGAGAAAACACTCTCAATGGGAAACGTGCAACGAGGGGGCTTGCTAAAGGCAATTGCCGGCGAGGAGGCCGGTAGTGCCATGAATGTTCTAGTAGAAGCCGCTGGCGGAGGGGGGCTGCAGAGTTTTATTGCCGAACTCCGGGCGGCCCACGGGGAAGCGGCGAGTACGTCAAAAACCATGGGCGATAACTTGGCCGGCGACCTCGACGAGCTCTCGAGCGCTTGGTCGGATATCAAGATTACGCTGTTCGAAGTCACCAAAGGTCCGCTGCGCGAACTAACTCAAAGACTCACTGAGGTGGTCAACAAGGTGGGAGCCTGGGCGCAGCGCAACCCAGAACTGGTTGCGACATTGGCGAAGATGGCCGGCGTCGTTGGGGTGCTATCGGCGGCCTTCGGCGGCATTGCCATGTCGGTCGCTGCCGTCCTGGGCCCGTTCGCCCTAGCGCGCTTCGCTTTGACAGGACTGACGATAAGAGGGGCCGGCCTGGTCACCACACTTGTCGGGCTGGCCAAGACTGCAATACCCGCTGTCGGGGCCGCAATGGCAGCAGTGGGCAAGGTCTTGCTGGCTAACCCCATCGTCATGGTGGCGGCGGCGATCGCTGCGGCAGCCGTGGCGATCTACGCCAACTGGGACACGCTGGGCCCCATGTTCCAGCGTCTCTGGGACACGATCTCCGAGCGCACGTCGCAAGCATGGGCTGCTGTCACCGGCTTTTTCGGCAGTGCATGGGACGAAATCAAGGCAGGATTCAGCGGTGGCATCGCCGGCATCGGCGCGACGATTCTCAACTGGTCGCCGATCGGCCTGTTCTACCAGGTCTTCGCCGAGGTGCTCAGCTACCTGGGCGTGGATCTGCCCAACCGCTTTACCGAGTTCGGCTCGATGATCATGCAGGGCCTGATCAACGGCATCAAGGGTATGGTGGGCGGCGTGAAAGACGCCGTGGTGGGGGTGGCCGACAGTACGGTCGGGTGGTTCAAAGAGAAGCTGGGCATCCAGTCGCCAAGCCGGGTTTTCATGGGTATGGGCGAGAACGTTTCCGAGGGCGCCGCCATCGGCATCGAGCGCGGCCGTGCGCTCGCAGCGAAAGCGGCCGGCGGGCTTGCGGCGCTCATGACGGCCGCCGGCATGGCTGGCCAGCCTGCGCTATCCATGCCGGCCCTGACCTTCGACACGCGTGCACCGCTCGGTGCAATGCAGGGCTTCGGGGCAGCCATGGGATCGATGGGCGCCGCGGCGGGTGGCGGCGTCACGGTACAGGGCGACACCATCAACATCACCATCCAGGTGGGCCCGGACCAGCAGCCGCAGGACATCGCCCGGGCGATCAGTGCCGAGCTGGACAGGCGCGAGCGCCAGAAGGCGGCGCGCACACGCTCTTCGCTGAGCGACTACGGTTTGTGAGGGTTTCACCATGATGATGGCTCTGGGCCTGTTCGTTTTTTCCATCCCGACAGCGGCGTACCAGTCACTGGAGCGGCAGACATCGTGGCGCCACGCCACGAACGCGCGTGTCGGCGCGCGGGCGCATTCGCAGTACGTGGGCCCGGGTGACGACACGATCAACCTGGACGGCTGGATCGCGCCCATGGAGATCGGCAGCGAGGCGTCACTCATGATGTTGCGCGACATGGCGGACACCGGCAAAGCCTGGACGCTGGTCGATGGGCGGGGATTCTTTCACGGGATCTACACCATCAACTCCATGCGCGAGGGGCGCAGCCTGTTCACGCAAAGCGGAGCGGCGCGCCGGATCGAGTTCTCGCTTTCTCTGAACCGGGTCGATGACAACCTGGTCGACAAGCTGCTGGGTGATCTCAGCCTGCCCACTCCCGGCTCAATGATGGGCGGCCTGTGATGCAGTATGACCGCCCGGTATACCGAATCACGCTCGACGGCCAGGACCTGTCCGCCGGCCTGGCCCCGCGGCTCATGTCGCTGTCGCTGCAGGAGCATCGAGGCGAAGAGGCTGACCAGCTGGACATTGAACTGTCCGACGCTGACGGCCTGCTCGCGGTGCCAACGCCCGGGGCAGTGCTGACGCTGGCCCTGGGCTGGGCGGGAGAGCCGCTGGTCGATAAGGGCACCTACACGGTAGACGAGGCAGGCCATCGCGGCGCGCCTGACGTTATCAGCCTGCGGGCGCGCAGCGCGGACCTTACGGGCGCTCTGCGCAAGCGCACCGAGCGCAGCTTTCACGACACCACGCTGGGCGAAATTATCCGCAGCATTGCCGGCGCCAACAGCCTCGAGGCGGTCGTGGGGGATACTCTCGACCAGGAGCGTGTCGAGCACATTGATCAGACCAACGAATCTGACCTGAACTTCCTGACACGACTGGGCAAACGCTACGACGCGGTTGCAACCGTAAAGGAAGGTCGGCTACTGTTTTTGCTCGCTCACGGCGGCAAGACGGCCGGGGGCGCCGAGATGCCCCGCCACATCATTTACCGACGTGACGGCGACAACCACGACTACAACCACTCGACGCGCGATGCCTACACCGGCGTGCAAGCCAGTTGGCAGGATCCCCGCGGCGGGAAGAAAAGGGAGGCAATCGCCGGTACCGACGAGAATCCAAAGAAGCTGCGCGACACCTATGCCAGCGAACGCGATGCGCTGGCTGCGGCGCAATCGGAATGGCAGCGCATACAAAGGGGCTACGCCACCATGAAGTTCGCAATGGCCAGAGCCATGCCCCAGCTCTCACCACAACAAAAGGTCGCGTTCGCCGACATGAAGCCGCCCATGGGCGGCGTGGATTGGCTGATCAAAACCGCGACCCATTCGCTAAGTGAGAGCGGGTTTACTACGGCACTCGATCTTGAACTTGCTGATGCTCCGAATACTGGAGTTGACCTGGATGCTTGAGCGATGATGACTGCCTACATCAATCGGAGTTGCTGAGCGCACATTATGGCGATCACTGCTGTTTCTTGGGTGCCCAGGCCAGCTTCTTTCGCTGCCTCATCAATGCAGAGCGTTATCTCTAGGGCGACGAGCCTCATCTCCACTTGATTTTTAAACGGCTTGCCAGCTTTTTTTGCGATGCTTGCTGCAAAGTCTGCTGCGGTTGCTACACGATTTTTTTGGGGTGCTGCAGCCCAATCAGACAAAGCGGAAGAATGAAGAGTGCCGCCTTCATACCACTTTTGATCTGCCGAGACGCTAGTAACAGCCAATAAGCTTAAAGCAATAAAAATGGTGACAATGCTTCGGCGAAAATTCGTCGTCTTGTTTGTGGTCATGGGTCTCCCTATTGGTATTCAACGCTGACATCGTTACCGCTCTGCGCGCGACATGCCAGCATGATGATATGCGTAGTCGCTTAAAAATAATGCATAGCCTATTTTGATTAGGCTATGCGTTTTTTTGGACTTGAAGCGCGCCATCTGCCGCGCGTGAGGTGGTGGGTTAATTGCGGAGTTCCGCTTTTTTTTTAAAGGCGGCGCATCTACCACGTGGCGAGCGAGCTCGATCATTCGTTCTGCCGCTGACAAAGCGCGGCACGCTGGTGTTGCCGGTGGGCGGCGGCGTTCAATATAGGCGCACAGATCAATAACCAAGGCGCCACCCTTTGACGGGGCCATTCTCATACCTCCATGTGTTGGACAAGTCAAATGCCATGGTAGGGGAAATGTGACTACTTGTCACACCTCACGCAGCCCATGTCAGGCGGCTTTGATCAACAGCGTGGCCAGTGACTGGGCGCTCCCCTCGCCAGAACGCACGGCTTCGAACAGTGCTTCAGCTGCTTGGCGCTTCTTCTCTGCCGGCATGTTCTTCTTGTTTTCTTGAAGAGTTCGATCCAGCACTTCCCAGGCATCGCCGTACAGATTCATATCCTTTTCTGGCACGGGTGTTGGCTGACCAGTCACTATGAAAAGCACATCCACACCGTGCTGTGCGAGGGCGGCCAGATAGGCAGCATCGGGCATGCGCGTGCCGCGTTCATAGTTGCTTTGGGCCGTGCGCTGCACACCTCCACGCTCGGCCATCTCGCCCTGATTGAGCCCCAAGCGATTACGCTCTGCCGTCAGCCGTTCCCCGATCGAGTTCATATTTTCCCTTTATAGATTGACTTTGCACTCATTCGAGTGCATTATTGAGTCCGTCACAACTCATTAAGACTTATAACACCATGACTAACACAGCGAAAGTAGCCAAACGGGTGCATCGCGAACCTGCAACACGGGCAGTCGGCCTCCGTTTGACCGGGGAAGAGTTCGCAGCCGTGAAGCGGGCCGCAGACGCGGAGCAGCGCTCGATGTCATCACTGGCCCGCATTCTGGTGCTCCAGGGGCTTGCTCAGCTACAGGCGCAAAACCACGCGAGCTGACCATGTCGAAGCTGCTTGGTATGCCCTGCCCGCACTGCCGTACGCGGGCGCAGGTTCGCACTGTGAAAGATCTTTCCCCGACGCTGCGCTGGGTTTATTTCCTGTGCAACAACCTGGCCTGCGGGCATTCCTGGGTGGCCACCCTCGAGGCCGACAGAACGATTTCCCCATCCGGCATGCCGGATCCACGCATCGCGTTACCCATCATGGCCAGGCGGGAAGTGGAAGCAGTCCACGCCGCACTGCAGCAATCACCACAAAGGAGCATTTTCGATGACGACCCGAGCATATGACCAGGTGCAGGACACCTACGCCATCAGCGATGGCCTGTTTCTGAAAGCTCTGGGCTGGCTGAACCGCAACGCCGGCAGCTACCTGGACAACAACGATATGTTCAAGGCGTGCGTGGCCCAGCTGCGCGATCAGCACGATATCTCTGACCACACCGCCGAGCGCATCGCCGGCCGCGCGGTTGCCGAGTTCGAGTCGCGCACCATCCCCTTCTACATCGACATCGATCAATCCACATCATCGCTGCTGGCCTTGCGTGATGGCCGCAGTGGCGCCATTCACTTCGTGGGTCTCAAGCGCCTGATCGAGATCACCGGCCTGCCTGCTGCCCGGCCAAAGACCTTCAGCACCGCCGGGTAATTCACCGGCAACCATTCGACCTTATCAACGCCAGGATCTGCCGAACGCGGCAGGCCGGGCACACCGACGCCTAACGCCATGACCATCTACATTTCAGGCCCGATGACCGGGCACCCAGACCTGAATTTTCCCCTGTTCGCCGATGTGGCGCTGGCGCTGCGCATGGCGGGCTTTGACGTTGTGAATCCCGCTGAATTGGCACACCAGCCTGATGACGACTGGGTAGCCTGCATGCGCCGCGATATCGCTGCGCTGGTTGAATGCGACAGCATCGTCATGTTGCCGGGCTATCAAAGAAGCCGAGGCGCGATGCTGGAGCTGAAGGTTGCCCGCGAACTGGGCATGCGCGTCTATGGGCTCAGCACGCTGCTGGCCGATCTGCCCCCATCCATCCCGCTCGGCCGCGCGGCCCCGAAGATCAAAACTAGCACGGCCGGAAGCGCCGTGGCCACCACCCTAGGAGAGCAAGCATGAGCACCACAGCACAAATCGTTGACATCGTTCGCATTCACGAACTCACGTTGCCTGTTATACGTTTCAACGGCGTGGATTACATCGAAGCGAAGCGGGTATCAGATTTCGCAGGGACTGACTGGCGAAGCGCAAAAAGGACACTCCAACAAGCTGATCACGTCAATCTTTATGCCGTTTCTTACCTGAAGGTGCCCGATTTTGTCCTCACAGGGGGTACCCGTACCCCCCAAGAGCAGAGTGTTTTATGCATGCAGCTGGATCGCGTGGTGATCTACCTATGCCGCATCAGCATTGCGAATATGCGAGCGAAGGGCAAAGGCGACGCCGCAGATCGTCTGGTCATCAAGATCAAAGAGTGGGCGGCAGCGCTGCACAGCTATGAGACGAAGGGTGTCGCGATTAAGAAATCAACGCTGCATGATCTGCTGGCGCTCGTCAGGATGCGCAACAACACCAGGTGCGCAGCAGAGCGGACATCGTTAACGACACTAATACGCCAGGTCTACGAAGAAATGGGCGTGCCTGTGGCGCCGGCAAGCCAAGGCGAACTGCCGCTGGAGGCCTGACCCGTGCGCCCTACGCTTCACCAACCGCCGCTGGCGGGCTATACTTTCCCCGTCACTGCAACCACAGTGGCCGGGGGTGACAGCCCGAATTGGAGCGGCGAGAGCCGCGAAGCGTTTGCCGCGCGGCTTTTTTGTCGCCTTGGTGTGTCCAGTTATGGGCGGCCGGGCGGAGGGAGCCGCAAGGCTCGCCGGTGCTCCATCGGTCTGTCAACCTCCGTTTCGGTCGCCCACCCGTTTGACAGCGGGCGGGCGGTTATGAACCGCAAATGGAGCACACCATGACTGGTAAACACACCAGCGCGTTCGCGCACGCCGGCGTTCTGCCGGGCGCTGCCCAGGCCATCGAACAGGCCGAGCAGCAGCTTTACACCCTCTCCCACGAAATGCGCCTGCTGGCCGACCTGGCCAGCGCGGGCACGCCCGAAAGCCACACCTCACTCTCGCTAGAGACCCTGACCGTCACGCTGGCCAGCTATGCCGAGCGCCTGGCGCTGATCCATCAAACCGTGCAGCAGGTCGAGCGCCAGATTCGGGAGAAGCAATGAACACCGATCTGCTGCACGAGCTGCGGCAGCGGCTCGATGAATTTGAATTCAAAGAGCGCAGCGGCTGGCTGCGCCAAGGCACTTGCCCCAGCTGCCGCAAGAAAGAGCTCTACACGCACGCCGAGTCGCCCTGGGTTGTCCGGTGCGGCCGGCTCAACAACTGCGGGTACGAGGCGCATGTCAAAGAGCTCTACCCGGACATGTTCGACCACTGGTCCAAGCGCTACCAGGTCGAAGCCACACAGAACCCGAACGCCGCGGCCGATGCCTATCTGTCGATCGGGCGCGGCTTCGACCTGGAGCTGATCAAGGGCACCTACAGCCAGGAACAGTACTTCGACCACGAGCGCAAGATCGGCTCGGCCACTGTGCGCTTCCCGGTGGGCAACACCTGGTGGGAGCGGCTGATCGATCAGCCACAGCGCTTCGGCAGGCGCAAGGCGGGCGTGCAGTTCCGCGGCCACTACACCGGCATCTGGTGGCAGCTGCCCAGCCAGGACCTCACCACCGCCGACGTCATCTGGATTACCGAGGGCATCTTTGACGCCATCGCGCTGGCGCACCACGGCTTGACGGCCGTGGCCGCCATCAGCAGCAGCAACTACCCGGAAAAGTCCATGGCAGAGCTGCTCGAGGCGCGCGAAGGGCGGCACTGCACACTGGTGTTCGCCCTGGATGGTGACCGGGCCGGTCGCGCCGGCATCCGCAAGCATGTCGCCAAGGCGCGGGCGGCCGGCTGGCCAGTCAAGGCGGCGTTCATCCCTCAGACCAATCGCGGCAAACGCGACTGGAACGACCTGCACATGCTGGACCGCGCCGAGCGCGACCCCAGCAAACACCGGCTCAGCGAAAAAGGGCTCGAAGAGTATCTGCACCAGGGCGCTTTGCTGGTGGCGCAAAGCGCCACCGAGAAAGCCATGCTCATGTACGACCGCAACCCCAAGCGGTCAGAGTTCGAGTTCGAGTTCGGGCGGCGTCTGTATTGGTTCAACCTGAACATCGATGCCTACCATAAGGCTATGGACCGCATCGCCGAAGAACGCTCCGACCTGACTCAGGAAGAAATTCGCGAGCAGGCAATGCAGGAGTCGGGCGGCATTCGCCAGATCGCCAACTGTCACCCGTACCCGCTGTATTACCAGGCCAACCCGATCACCGACGAGTCCTGGTACTACTTTCGCGTCGAGTTCCCGCACGATGGCCAGGCCGTCAAGAACACGTTCACCAGCTCGCAGCTGTCGGGCTCTGGCGAGTTCAAGAAGCGGCTGCTGGCCATAGCGCCCGGCGCCATGTATTCGGGTACCAATCTGATGCTCGATCGTGCGCTCGAGCGCCAGCTCTACAACATCAAGCAGGTGCAGACAGTCGATTTCATCGGCTACAGCAAAGAGCACGGCTGCTATGTGTTCAGCGACGTCGCCGTGACCGGAGGCAAGGTCTACAAGATCAACGACGAGGACTATTTCGACATCGGCCGCGTGTCGATCAAGTCGCTGCTGCAGTCCATCGACATGGACATCAACACGGACGGCACGGCTTACGACCGCAACTGGGAGCGCCACCTGTGGAACGCGTTCGGCGTGAAGGGTCTGGCCGCGCTCACCTTCTGGATGGGCACGCTGTTTTCTGAACAGATCCGCGCAGCACAGTCGAGCTACCCCTTTCTGGAAATCGTCGGCGAGGCCGGCGCCGGCAAGACCGCGCTGATCGAGTTCATGTGGAAGCTGTTCGGTCGCGACGACGAGGGCTTCGACCCAGCCAAGGCCACTCACGCCGGCCGCTCGCGGCGCTTTGCCCAGCTTGCCGGCATGCCGGTGGTGCTGATCGAGTCCGATCGCGAGCAGTCGGGCGACGGCCAGCCGAAGGTCAAGTCCTTCGACTGGGACGAGCTCAAGACCGCGTACAACGGCCGCAGCGTGCGCACCCGCGGCGTGGCGTCCAGCGGCAACGACACCTACGACCCGCCTTTTCGCGGCGCCATTGTCATTTCGCAGAACAACCCGGTGGCGGCCTCTGACGCCATCATGACCCGCATCGTGCATCTGCATTTCGACAAGTCAGGCCACACCCGGGCCAGCCACGACGCCGTGAAGGCGCTCGAGCGCACATCCATACCGAGCATTTCGGGCTTCATCGTCGCCGCGACCACGCGCGAGGCGCAGATCATGGAACTGGTGGAAGAGAAAGCGCCGCTGTACGCCCGCGAGCTGCTCAACCACCCAGAGATCCGCACGGTGCGTATTGCCCACTGCCACGGCCAAATGATGGCCCTGGCCGACGCGCTGCGCCTGCTGATGAACCTCTCCGACGAACAGCACGCGGCACTGCACGATCAGTTCCGCCGAATGGCCGTCGAGCGCGAGCAAGCGATCGATGCCGACCACCCACTGGTGGCCGAGTTCTGGGACACCTACGAATACCTCAACGGCGACGACGACAGGCCACGCCTGAACCACGCGCGCGCCGGCGACGAGATCGCCATCAACCTGAACCACTTCCTGCAGGTGGCTGTCGAGCACAAGCAGCAGGTGCCGCCGCTGCGCGAGCTCAAGGCCCTGCTCAAGTCCAGTAAGCGTCATCGCTATATGGGCCAGAAAGTGGTCAACAGCGGTATCAAGCAACGAGACCTTCAGAACAGCGGCACGTCAGAACGCTGCTGGATTTTCGAGCGCAGTCCCGGCCACGCGTGACGCGGCCACCATCACGGAGGAAACCAGGATGAAAAACGCTGATCACCATGTCGCCAGGCCAGTGGACCGCAATGCGCTCGAGCAGGCCCACCGACAGGCAGGGCTGAAAGGATCACTGGACGAGGCCCTGGCCAACCCCACCATCGCGACGTGCCTGCGCAATATCGTGTCCGCCAACCAGGCAGACCCGCGGCGCTGGTACGACCTATCGACGGACGGCGAAACCGTCTTCATTACGAACGTCAGACGGCGCAGCGCTGCGGCTGTCGACATCAAGCGCCGCGCCAGCGGCGACAACTCATAAGGAAGTTTTCATGGCAAGCGTGAACAAAGTCATCCTGGTCGGCAACCTGGGCCGAGATCCAGAGGTCAGGTACAGCCCGGACGGCGCGGCAATCTGCTCGATCTCGATCGCCACAACCTCGCAGTGGAAAGACAAGCGGACCGGCGAACGCCGGGAGGAAACCGAGTGGCACCGCGTTGTGTTCTACAACCGCCTGGCCGAGATCGCCGGCGAGTACCTCAAGAAGGGGCGGTCGGTCTACATCGAGGGGCGTCTCAAGACCCGCAAATGGCAAGACAAAGAAACCGGCGCAGACCGATACAGCACGGACATCATCGCCGACCAGATGAAGATGCTGGGCGGTCGCGACGACGTCCAGCAGAACGCCGGGGCCGGAGCCCCTGCCAGAAGCGCCCAGGCCACGCAGGCACCGGCAGCGCAAAACGCCCAGGCGCCCGCAACAGCGCTGGCCGACGTAGACGATGACATTCCTTTTTAGACCGGAAATTTTTAAGAGGTGGCCATGAGCGACTATGAACACATCATCGACGGGTGCAGCCCGCATGTGAGCCTGACGCTTAATACCGACGAGATTCGGGCCGTCCTGAAGGCCCACGACTACGGTATATATGCGCTGAACGCCAAGCAGCTCGAGTCGCTGCACATCATCCTGGCCAAGATGAAGGACCAGGTATGGCCATAGGCATGAAGCGCGGCTTCACCACACGACAGGCCCGGGAGTACCTGGGCGTGTCGCGTCGATTCTTTGAAACACACATGTTGCCGGTGCTGCGCGAAAAGGGCGTGCGCGCCGGCACATCCATCATTTACGAAAGGCAGGATCTCGACGATGCATGGGACCGTTATAAACTGTTATGCGGTAGCGGACGTGTTCAGCCAACTGGAGATATGAAATGGCAACACGTTCACGAAGACAAAGTGGCATCACCCCGGACCCTGCCACCGGGGGCTGGAAAATCGACACCCAGTACCGAGGGAAGCGCGTTCGCAAACGTGGTTTCCCGGATTACAGGTCGGCAGAAGACTTCCTGATCAGGCAGAAACTTGCGATCGACCAGGCCGGCGCCCAGGGCACACCCGGGGCGCCGGGCCCCGTTGCAATGACGCTCGAAGAAGCCGCGACAAAGTACCTGGAACAGAAGGAAGAGCGGGGCATGCCATCGGCTGAAACCGACGCCTACCTGCTCGATCCAATGGTCCAGATGCTCGGCTCTTTAACACTTGAGGAAATCTGCAGCGACACCGTCGCGCCATTCATCGCCGCCAGGCGCAACGACGGTATCAAGAACAAGTCGATCAACAACGCGCTGTCATGCCTGAACCGTATCTGCACGCTGGCCCACACCAAATGGCGTCACAAGGGTACGGCTCAGCCGGTCCTGGCGGTGCCCATGAGCATCGATCTGCTTGATCTGAACGACCAGCGACCTCCGCGGCCGATCACCTGGTCAGAACAGCGCACGCTGTTCGAACACCTGCCGGCGCACTTGGCCAGCATGGCGCTATTCACGCTGAACACGGGCGTCAGAAAGAACGTGGTGTGCCAGCTGCGATGGCAGTGGGAGGTGCCGGTGAAGCTCCGGCCGGGCCTGACCGTATCGGTTTTCGTCGTGCCTCGCGAGTATGTGAAGGGGCGTAAACGAGAGCGGGTGCTGATCTGCAATTCGGTCGCGCAAGAGGTGATCAATGCGCAGCGCGGCCGCCACGCTGAGCGCGTGTTCACCTATTACAAGCCAGTAAAGGCAAGCAGCGGGAAGACCCCGAAGTACTTGCCAGTCGGCGACATGAACAACACGGCTTGGCAGCGAGCGCGGGAAGCGGCCGGCCTCGACGATCTGCATGTCCATGATCTGCGGCACACCGTAGGTATGCGCCTGCGGCACGCCGGCGTTCTGGAGCGCACCCAGGACGAGATCCTGTGGCATTCACGCAAGGATATGACGGCGCACTATGCGGTCGCGCAGATCCGCGAGGTGTTCGAGGCGCTCGAGCTCATCAAGGAAGAGGGCCTGGGCGGCGAAACGCTGAACCTGCTGGCCATCGTTCGCCGGGCGCAGATCGCTGCAGTCCCGAAAAATCACCCACAAATCACCCACACGCAAAGAAAAACCGCCTAGGGATTGGGCCCCTAGGCGGTCTAACCTGCTGGATACACAGGGTAATTCTGGCGCGGCTGGCAGGATTCGAACCCACGACCCCTTGGTTCGTAGCCAAGTACTCTATCCAACTGAGCTACAGCCGCTGAAGAAAGAACTATAACATGATTTTTTCTGGCTGTGCAAGTCGTTTGCGCTGTGGCGGTAAACAATCTGCTTTGCCGGGTTCTGAAGCGCTGTGGGCGCATCGGAAAACCATGTGTTCGCATGGCGTGTCAGCCATGAAAGACGCGAATTTTACACTGATTTTGGAAGTTGTGCTGGCAATCTGGAAAAATCTTTGTTTTGGGTGCGCGGCCTGGGCGGGTGGGATACCCAGGCGGAGCCTTCTACGTAATAGCGCAGCGGCTTGTCAGCCCACTCTCCCGCGTAGTGCACGC
>JAAZDZ010000232.1 GCA_012512545.1 Alcaligenaceae bacterium
ACCCGCAACAGCATTACCGATGTAGAGCGGCTTGAGCGCGAACTGGCCATGGTGCGGCGTCATGGCTATGCGCGCGATAACGAAGAGCTTGAACTGGGCGTGCGCTGCATCGCCGCAGGAATTCACGACGACACCGGCAAGTTGCTGGCGGGGTTGTCGCTGTCGGCACCTACCGACCGGCTGCGTGATGACTGGATACCTTTGCTGCAGCGCGCCGCTTTGCAGATTTCAGAAGCATTGGGCTATGAAGGGGCGGCGTCGGTCTGATGCCGACGCCGCCTCCGGGCCTGATGCCGGTCAGGCTTATTGCGGTTCGATACCCGCTTGCTTGAAGAGCTCGGCCCACTGTGGCACTTGCTGATCCACGTGCGTAGAGAGGGCTTCCGGGTTGGCGCGATCAGCCAGCAGGTTGGCACCCAGGCCAGCCATGCGCTCCTGGAATGCCTGATCGGCCAGGCCCGCCTTCAGGGCTTCCTGAAGTTTGTCGAGTGCAGGCTGGGGTGTGCCCTTGGGCGCCCACACGCCATGCCAGATGCCGATTTCAAAGCCGTCGTAGCCGGATTCCTGCATGGTGGGCAGATCGGGCAACGTGGGGACGCGTTCTTTGCTGGTGACTGCATAGGCTTTCACCGTGCCAGCGTTGATGTGCTGCGAGGTGTTGGTGGTCTGGTCACAGAGGATATCAACCTGCTTGCCCAGAAGGTCGTTCAGGGCCGGGCCGGTTCCCTTGTAGGGGATGGTGAGCAGATCAACGCCGATGGCGCTGGAGAACATGGTGCCGCACAGCTGGCTGGCTGCGCCGATGCCTGCATTGGCCAGCGAGACCTTTTCGGGGTTGGCCTTGACGTAGTCGATGAGTTCGTTGATGTTGTCGGCCGGGAAATCGGAACGGGCGATGATGGTCATGGGGACATCAAGCACCAGGCCGATGGGGTCGAAGCTTTCCGAACTGTAGCCCGGGTTCTTGTACAGGGACTGGGCTGTGGAAAAGCCGATATGCATCAACAGGATGGTGTGACCGTCAGGCTTGGAGCGGGCCACGTGAGAGACCCCGATCGTGCCGCCGGCACCTCCTTTGTTTTCAACGAGGACGGTTTCGCCCAGAGCGGGCCGCATGGCTTCGGCCAGAGAGCGGGCGACGGTATCGGTCGGGCCGCCTGCTGAGAAGGGGACGACCATGGAGACTGGCCGTTCTGGATACTGGGCAGCGGCCGTCCCTCCAAACAGGGCCGAACCCAGAATCAGGGCGGTAGTCAGTTTCAGGACAGAATTTTTCATGGTATTAGCTTTGTTTCCTGAAGTTGAAAAACATTCCAGCGCCGGTTCTCGACATTGCTGGAACGCCTCGGCCAACTTGGCCACATGATTTGTATTCTTTCGTAACAAATCATGTAAACTGCTACTGCTGCTCAAGGACAAGCTGAAGCGCAGCTGCGAAGGAACCGGTTTCCCGCGAAACCTTCTTTCGAGAAACCGATGCTAAGGCAAAAGTTTTCCTGTTGTCCTCCGGGGTAAACCCCAGGATTTGTTAATTCGCAAAGATTGCGGCTTCTTAAACATCCTGTAATGTTGCGGCGCAATAATTTTCCTTGACACAAGTTTTGTGTTAGGTAAAATAGGATTTGTGCGGTCTTG
>JAAZDZ010000233.1 GCA_012512545.1 Alcaligenaceae bacterium
CCCGCCTTGATGAGAGCCGGGGCGGGCAACTGGGCTTTTGGCGTGAAATCCAGCAGGGACGCCGCAGGCAGCGGCCTGAGAAACTGCGGCACCAGAATGCTGGCGAGTTCCTGCACGATTTCAGGAAATTCGTCGTCCAGCTTTTGCAGGGTGAGGCCGTTCAGAAAGGCCACACCTTCCAGCAGGCGTTCGATATCGGGGTCGGTCGTAACGGCCCCCAGCATGGGCGCTATGGTGGGGTTGTTCTGGGCGAACTCCAGCGAGTTGGCCCGCAGACGCGCGAGTTCGGTTGTGTAGAACCGGTTGAAGCTGGTGGCCATGGACGCTCGTGGACGATGCACTGAACAACCACTAATATTGCATGAAGCCTTTCACGGGTGTCAAGAACCAAGGAGCTTTCTTCTGATGAGCAAAGTACGTTTGCTGGAGCGTTTGTCTGCATTGGAAGACCCCTACCCGCTGGCGGGCCGCCCGCCTGATCGCCAGTTGCGCGACTCCATCGTCGGGCATTTGCAGCAGTTGCTGAATACGCGGGCGGGTTCAGTGCCGATCGACCTCAATTACGGCATGCCCGACATGAGCAACATCGCCGGTTCGTTTTCGCTGGGCACGACGGAATCGTTATCCGAAGCCATTATCGGGCAGGTGGTGCGCTATGAGCGGCGGCTGCGTCAGCCCCGGATCAGCACCGAAGAAGAAGCCCGCGATGTCATTACCCTGCGCTTTGAATTAAGCGGGCAGGTGGCCGCCACCCAGGAAGGCGGCCAGTCCACCCAGCCCTTTGCCATGATTATCCGGGTGAATTCCTCGGGGCGGGTGTTTGTGGAACCCAAGGCGGCCCGTTAGTATCAGCGGCGCAGGCTTTTCCACCAGCCCAGCACCGTGCAGGCCATCAGAATGAAGCCCAGGTAGCCGAAGAACGGGTATACCGTGCCGACCAACTGGGTGAAACCGGCCATGCTGCCCAGAAAGGCCAGGAAACCGGCAATGATGGTGCCCGAGCGGAAACGTGCGGTGCCCGGTTCGAGAATGCGGGCTGAAAACGAATACAGCACGCCCACGGCAGTGTTGAGAATCATGCCGAAAATGGCCACCCCTATGATGACTCCCAGAATGGGTGAAAGCTGCGCGGCCATCAGCAGCATGGGCATGGGCACGCCGCCCAGCTTGTCCACCTGAGCCAGCATGCCGCCGGTAATCAGCAGCATCAGTGCGCCCAGCAGCAGGCCGCCGACCACGCCTCCCCACAGCGCGGTTTTTCTGTTCATGGCCTGGCCGCCCATGATGACGAGAAAAGGAGCGCCCGCCACAATGTTGTAGGACACATACAGCAGTGCGGCCATCAGCCAGTTGGACGCGCCGCGCGGCTGGGTGGCTGCGGCGGTTTCCAGGGTTTCAAGACTGGCGTCGCGCCCCACGATGGCTGCCGTAGAGACAATAAGCACCATGAGGATCAGCAGTGGCGTGATCGAGCCAATGAAACCGATGACTTTTCTGATGTCCAGGCAGACGATGGCGACGGTCAGAACAGTGACCGCCGCGCTGCCCCACAGGTGGGGAATGCCTGCCAGCTGCTCAAGCAGGGCGCCTGCGCCCGCCAGCATGACCACGGTGATGGCGAACATGAAAAAAGTGACCATGGCATCGACGAATATGCCCAGCACACGCCCGCAGATGGCCTGGATGACGACTTTGTGCGAAGTCGCGGCCTGATGCTGCCCCAAGGTGGCCAGCGCCATGCCCAGAAAAACGAACAGCGCGCTGCTGATGAGAGCGCCCGTCAGCCCGGCTGCGCCGAAGCTGGTGAAGAACTGCATGATTTCCTGGCCGGATGCAAAACCGGCGCCGACAATGACGCCGACGAATGCGCCCGCGATTTTGGTGATTTCCTTGAAACTGCTCATGGGATGGTCTTTTAGGGGAAGCCTTGGGTGCGTCATTATCCCGCAATCGCGAAGCGGGCGGGATCGACCACTGCGGCAGAGACGCCGTGGCGGATCAGGGTGGCGGGCAAGGGCAGCCGTTGCAGCAAGGTGGCGGCCAGTTCGGATGCGCCCGCCGCAGTCTGTATGCCATAGCCGCCCTGGCCCGCCAGCCAGAAGAAAGCGGGCGCGTCGGCATCCCAGCCAATGACGAACTCGTCGTCCGGGGCGAAGGAACGCAGCCCGGCCCAGACATGGCTGGGCCGCCGGATGCGCAGGGTGGTGGCCGATTCGATGCGATAGATGCCGGTGGCGATGTCGAGTTCTTCGGCGGCGACATCATGAGGCTGCACCGGGTCGGCATTGGCGGGCGAACCCAGCAGCATGCCTGCGTCGGGTTTGAAGTAATAGCTTTCGTCTACGGCCAGTACCGTAGGCCAGTGGCTGATATCCATGCCTTCGGGCGGCGCGAACAGAAAGGCGGAGCGGCGCTTGGGCTGGATGCCCAGCGTAGCGACCCCGCAACGCTCGGCAATGGCGTCGGCCCAGGCGCCTGCGGCATTGACCACGGTGCGGGCGTGCAGCGTCTGCTGCGTGGAAGTGTGGAGCGTCCACAGGTTCTGGTTGTACTGGGCGCCTTCCAGGCGGGTGTCGGGCAGCAGTTGAGCGCCGTGTTCGCGCATGCCGCGCAGAAAGCCCTGGTGCAGGCCATGGACATCCATATCGCTGGCAATGGTGTCAAGGATGGCGCCCGCCAGCGTGTCTGGCGACAGGCAGGGCACGAGTTCAATGGCTTGCGCCGGGTTGAGCCGCTGCACTTCCAGCCCTTCATTCAGGTAGGCTTGGTAGGCGGCTTCCAGCAGATCTTCCTGCCCGGCCTGGGCGATATACAGCACGCTTCGGGGGGTAAGAATGGCGTGCTCGGTGAAGCCGGGCGGCGGGTTCAGAAAGAAATCGCGGCTGGCCCGCGTGAGGGCCCGGGTGTGTGGCGTGCCATAGGTTTCCATGAACATGGCTGCCGAACGCCCGGTGGAGTGATAGCCGGGTTGGGATTCCTGTTCAAGAACAACGACAGAGGCGCCAGACAGGCCCAGGCGATAGGCCGCCGACGCCCCTGCCATGCCCGCCCCGATCACGGCAAAGTCGTAGGTCTGTGTTGTCTGCATGCTTGACTCCGGTATGTTTACTGCTTGTTCGGGAAAGCATAGTGCAGAACCTGGGGCGGGAACAGGGGAGCCGGGTAAGGCGGTTACCTCAGCACATGTGC
>JAAZDZ010000234.1 GCA_012512545.1 Alcaligenaceae bacterium
ACATGGTCCTACTCCGCATTACTTTGCAGCTGGACGGCAAGCCGTGCCGGATCTGCATCGCCTGGCCAGCCGGGCTGCCCGTCCGCGGGCATGGAGTCTGGCCGCTGCAGGGAAGATTCAGCGTCACGATGGCTGAGATCTTCAGCCGCAACGCCCTGGGCCGCAGCGTTCTGCATCAGCCAGGCGCTGACCAGCGACTGCGCTTCGGGAAGATCGAACAGCCCGGAAGGATTGCGCACTGTCGGCACGTTGGGCACCAGTCTGGGAACGTTGCGGGCCCGCTGATTCCCATAAAGCACGGGTGCTCTGGCCTGGCTTCGGACAGGCGGCGGGTTGGCGACGCCTATCAGGCTGGCGAGATCGCCGCGCACCGCCCGGCGCGTAGGGAGATCATCGCCAGGATGACGCAATACAGCAGTAATGGTGCCGCTTTGGCGCGCGGCCACCAGCTTGACAGCGTCTTCGGGCGAAGTATCGAGTGTCACTGTGGAAAACCCATGAGCAGGCGGCGCGGAAGGCTCTAAAGGCGATACCGTCTGCGTGCCGGTCGCCAGCACCAGCACCCCCTGCAGCAACGGCGCCGTAATGCGCCTGCGCTGGTAATCGAACGACACATAGAGATCTATGAGATCGCCGGGCTCAAGCAGGCCGGATACCGAGTTGATGGCATCCACCGGCATCGTGACGGCACGCCGCCCTTGCCCCAGATGGCTGGAAAACGCCGTATGTTCCACGCTGCGCCCATGCGCCGCCAGAACCAGATCGCCCGCCTGCAAGGCGCTACGCAGCACCATGCCCGCCAACTGCCCATGATGAGCAGCGTCGATACTGTCACTGGGCACAAGATGAGCGGGGAACTGCCGGACAGCAAGGTGATCAGCATTCAGCCGGGTGCCTGCGGGTAAATCGTGGGCGGCTACGACTCTGGTGACAACCGGTGTGCGGGCCTGGGCCTCCAACTGCTCGACATGGCCTTGTATATGCTGCCTGGCCGCCCACGCCGCGGCCAGACCTGCAGCCAGCGCCAGGCCCAGCACTGCCAGGGAACGGGCCGCCCCGGCCCGCAGAAAGAAACCCGGAATAAAGCGCACGGCTTTCATGTCAGGGCTCCTGTATGGAAACGGCCAGGGCCAGCCCCCTTTGCCCATCCACAGGAATCAAAGTGACTGCTTCGGAACTGACTGCTGCTTCAGTGACTGCAGTCGGTTCGGACAAAGCCACCACACTGACCCAGGCCGAGTCATCGAACTCGAACACGCTCAACGGTTGGCCGACCCCTGCGTCAGACCGGCGCTGCGCAGCCGCATGCAACGACACTGACGGGGGCTCGCCCGAGGCGGCAGAAAGCTGATGGGCGCGTGCCGCCTCGAAATACAGCGCTGACACATAGCCCTGCGCCCCGCCTTGCCATGCCTGGATTTCTGCCAGCCAGTGCTCGCCCGGCTTGACGCCTGAAAGCAGAATGCGCCCGTCGCCCACCAGATAGCGCTGATAGCCTGCCCGGGTGTGCACGAGTTCACGCAATACCGCATCAGGCTGCTTTTTGCTGGTGAAGGTTTCAATTAGAAGATGTTGCCCATTGGCTTGCACCGCCCACGGTTCGTGCCAATGAATCGCCCATGTCTGCTGAACCGGCATCCCCCAGAAAGCCAGGCTGAGCAGTGCGAATGCCACCCGCCTTCCAACACTCTTTAGAAGATACTTTATATCTACATTTATAGCGCTTGCCCGCATATCAGTTCCCTCCATTGGCCGCATATTCAGACAACAAATGGCCCGGCACCTGCCCGCTCCAGGGCTGAAGCCAGTCGAAGTCGGCCGCAGAGCGGCCCCAGCCCCCCTCCACCCCC
>JAAZDZ010000235.1 GCA_012512545.1 Alcaligenaceae bacterium
CCATACGGAACTACTTGAAAAGTTTCTTCTTCATATAAGGAATTTCTGAGTCATGGCTGAAAATGAGAGTGGCAACGAGCTTGAGAAGCTTATCGTAGAAAATATCCTTGATATTGAAGCGGCCATTGCAAGGGCCAGGGACAGGCTGGATGATCGCCTGTGGGATGAGATGGGCGAGGTTGTGAATGAGGCTGTTCCGGCCGAGGA
This sequence comes from Alcaligenaceae bacterium, assembly GCA_012512545.1. Classification (GTDB taxonomy): domain Bacteria; phylum Pseudomonadota; class Gammaproteobacteria; order Burkholderiales; family Burkholderiaceae_B; genus Yanghanlia. Next base: position 208 of record JAAZDZ010000235.1, read on the forward strand.
TTGGGACAAGGAGTGCGAAGGGGCGGGTGCCTCGTTCTGGTTGAGAAATTGGGGCTCCGGGAATCCGTGTGATGCTCGCTTTTATTTTGTAATTGACAAAAATGATATAGGGAAAGAAAAGAGATATACCTGGCTGGCCAGGTCTGTTTCGGAAAATGACTCCCCGTACGAAAGCCTTGCCCTTTATTTCAGCCAGAAAGTCGTTGCCCCTGAATCGGTGAAATTGATTTACGAACAGCAAAAGTCATTATTAGAAACATTGAGAAAAAATGGTTTCAGGCTGGATAATGGTTTATGGCTATATATGCCCTTTACGTTCAAAAAAGAAATTCTTGCCCAAGCCTATAAGAATGGAGATTTCAGCGAAGCCCTGCAACCGCTTAAAGAAGCGGTTGGTAAAGTTTTTGAAAATCGGCAGCAATTTGAAAAACTGGCAGAGGCTTTTGATGCGGCAGCGGATACCGCGAAAAAAGCAGTTCAGGGCGGGAATTGAATCGCCAGCCAGGCGCTTTCTTGAGCCAGGCGGTTCGGCAGGGACTGGCTGAAATCGCGGGTTCGGGCCAATGTGCAGTTGCAGCATGGCGGGGCATCGCCGTACACTGCCTTCCGGCCCGGGCCATGCCTGTTGTATTGTGATTCAAGCGGGGCGCCGGTACGTCTACCTATAAGAATGCTCCCTTCATATCATGTCCGATACCTTTTTCCCTCGCTGGCGTCGTGTCGATGCGCGTGCGCCGGGCGCTGTTGTCCAGCCTGACGAGTACCTGCCTCCCGTACAGAATATCGCCATGGGCGCTCAGCACGTGGTGGCCATGTTCGGCTCCACCATTCTGGCGCCGCTGCTGATGGGCTTTGACCCCAATGTGGCGATTCTGATGTCCGGCATCGGCACATTGATCTTCTTCTTCTTTGTGCGCGGCAGGGTGCCCAGTTATCTGGGTTCCAGCTTTGCCTTCATCGGCGGGGTGATTGCCGTGACGGGCTATGCGGGAGCAGGCCCGAATGCCAATATCGGTGTGGCCCTGGGAGCCATTATTGCCTGCGGCCTGGCGTACACCCTTATCGGTCTGCTGGTGTGGTGGATCAACGCCCGCACCGGGGGCGATGCGCGCTGGATCAACCGCTGGATGCCTCCCGTTGTCACGGGTTCCATTGTGGCAGTCATTGGTTTGAATCTGGCCCCCATCGCAGCCAAGGGGGCCATGGGCGGCTCGACCTTTGATGCCGTCATGGCCTTGATGACGGTGCTTTGCGTCGGGGGCGTGGCAGTCTATGCGCGTGGCACGGCGCAGCGCCTGCTGATTCTTGTGGGGCTGCTGCTGGCCTGCATTATTTACGCCGTATTCACCAACGGCCTGGGCATGGGCAAGCCGATTGATTTCAGCGCCGTGGCTGCGGCGCCGTGGGTCGGGCTGCCTGGCTTCAGTTCTCCCGTATTTGAGTTGCAGGCCATGAGCGTGATCGTTCCGGTCGCCATCATTCTGGTGGCCGAAAACCTGGGGCATATCAAGGCGGTGAGCGCCATGACGGGCCGCAATCTGGATGCCTATCTGGGGCGCGCCTTTGTGGGTGATGGCGTGGCGACCATGGTGTCGGGCTCCCTGGGCGGCACAGGCGTTACAACCTATGCCGAAAACATCGGCGTCATGACGGTCACCCGCATTTATTCAACCCTGGTGTTTGTGGTGGCGGCCCTGATCGCCATTGCCCTGGGTTTTTCGCCCAAGTTCGGAGCGCTGATCCAGACCATTCCAGGGCCGGTGCTGGGCGGCATGTCCATTGTGGTCTTTGGCCTGATCGCCGTGGCGGGCGCGCGTATCTGGGTCGTGAATCAGGTGGATTTCAGCGATAACCGCAATCTGATCGTGGCTGCCGTCACGCTGGTTCTGGGCGCTGGAAATTTCTCCATCCAGTTCGGCGCTTTCAGGCTGGACGGCATCGGTACGGCGACCTTCGGAGCCATCTTGCTCTACGCCTTGCTGAGCATCGGAACCTCGCGGTCCGAACAGCGCTGAAATGCTGAAAAACGGCCAGGGCAGTCAACTGGTAACCGGGGCTGCCCAGGCCGTAGTTACATGTCATATCCAGGTTTTTCAGAGCCTGGCGGTCTCTCGTAAAAGCGCCGGAGTAGTGCTTGCATTTTGCGGGAACTTTGCGCACAATAGTCTCGTGTCCCCGGTTTGTGTGCAGGCCGGGGTTTCGTTTTAAGGCCAGTCCTTCCAAGCCATCCGGCCATCGGGTCGGGTTGCTCATCATGCGGGGTTTCTCTGGCCGCATCAGAATAAACGTTGTCTTATCGGCGCTCCCGTGCTGGGGCGTCTTTTTACTTTTGATTCAGGAAATACTATGTCTGCGATCCCGTTGACTGTAGGTGGCGCTGAGCGCTTGCAAGCCGAACTGCATCGTCTGAAAACGGTCGAGCGCCCCGAGGTGATTGATGCCATTGCAGAGGCGCGTGCGCAGGGCGATCTCTCCGAAAATGCAGAATACGATGCCGCCCGCGAACGTCAGGCTTTTGTCGAAGGCCGCATCAAGGAACTGGAAGGCACGCTGTCGAATGCGCAAATCATCGACCCCACCACACTGGACGTCGAAGGGCGGGCGGTGTTCGGCGCCACGGTGGAAATCGAGGAAATCGAATCGGGCGAGCGTCTTACATACCAGATTGTGGGCGACGTCGAGGCTGATATCCGTTCCAACAAGATATCCGTGTCCAGCCCGGTGGCCCGCGCCCTGATCGGCAAGTCGGAAGGTGATGTCGTGGAAGTGCTGGCACCCGGCGGCACCCGCGAATACGAAATCATCACGATCAGCTATATCTGAACGCCGGGTTTACTGCACGGCTGTGTTTTGCCGTGCGCCCCTTTGCGTTGTCAGCAGCCCTGCATGCAATGAATATGGCAGGGCTGTTTTGTTTTCAACCGCGTCCGCGACGCGAGCCTGCACGCAGCGAAAGCGCGCTGCCGCTGCGGCGGGGAATGCGTGGTGCGGCCGCGCCACGGGCTGCAGCGTGCCGCGCGGCTGCGCGTTCGCGTGGCGAGCGGCTTTCCAGGCCGCCGTCGCGTGCAGCATCGCGGGCCAGCGCCTTGCGGGCTTTTTCGTCGCGTCGCGTCTTGGCCTGGCCGGTGGCAGCCATTTTCTTGGGCGTGTAGGGTTCGGACGGCTTGCGCACGGCGCGGGTGGGCGCTTCCTTGGGGGGCGCCAGCAGCGAAGTCTGCGCGTCAGGGTCGGGCCGGTATATGATTAACGTCTTGCCCAGATGATGCACTTCCGCGCAGGACAGCTCTTCACAGATGGTTTCCAGCATATCGACGCGGGCCTGGCGGTCGTCGCCAGCTACACGCACCTTGATAAGCTGGTGCGCATTGAGGTTCAGGTCGATTTCCTTGAGTACGGATTCAGTCAGGCCGCGATCGCCGATCAGCACGACGGGGCGCAATGGGTGGGCGGCTGCGCGCAGGGCGCGGCGCTCCGGGGATGTAATGTCAAGTTTTGGCATGGTGGAATTGTACGGGAATGGCCAAGAAAAAATTCTCAAAAAACTGGGTTCATCAACATATTAATGACCCTTATGTGAAACAGGCGCAACAGAAAGGTTACAGGGCACGGGCCGCTTTCAAGCTGACCGAGATTCTGGACACTGAAAAGCTGTTGCGTAAAGGGGACGTGGTGGTGGATCTCGGTTCAGCGCCGGGAAGCTGGTCGCAAGTGGCGCGCGAGCGCCTGGTCGGGCCGGGTGGCGTCGTTGACGGGCGGATTATCGCCCTTGATCTCCTGCCCATGGAACCCATAGCGGGTGTCGAATTCATGCAGGGTGATTTTCGCAACGACGATGTCCTGGCTGCTCTGGAAGAAAAACTCGGGGGCGCGAAAGTAGACCTTGTGATTTCCGATATGGCCCCCAATCTATCAGGGGTGGGTGCGGCGGATTCCGCGCGTGTCCAGCATGTCTGCGAACTTGCCATGGAATTCGCCTGCGCGCATCTCAAGCCCGAAGGGGCTTTGATCGTCAAAGCTTTCCATGGCAGCGGTTTTTCTCAGATTGTCGAAACGTTCAAAAAGCATTTCAAACGGGTCGTCGAGCGCAAGCCCAAGGCTTCGCGGGACAAATCCTCCGAGACATTCCTGGTCGCCCGCGGTCTGAAAGACGATGGCTAAAGCGCCTGGAACAGTCGGGGTTACAGCATGCAATTTGCTCTGGAATAGTCCCGGGCAGCCTTTAAGGTTTTTGTAAACATGGCGGAAGCATTCAGGTAGAATGACGACTTAGAGCTCCCCGATGTCACGATCACACTCTGCGCTTCACAGTGCAGGCATCGTGACAGCCTGCTTTCAATGCAATGG
>JAAZDZ010000025.1 GCA_012512545.1 Alcaligenaceae bacterium
CAGGACTGGGACTTTATCGTGAAGCTTGGTCTCGTCCTCGAAGCTTTTGTGGCTCGCGCCGTAGCACTTGAAACAGGAAAACCCTTAACTTACAAGAAAATCACTGGCGAGACACACTGCGAGCGTTTGTCCACTGCCAACAAAATTGGGCTGATCGATAAGGTCGAACTCAAAATGCTGAAATCACTTTCAGAGCTTCGCAATGCCTTCGTCCATCGACTAGAGAATCTAACACGCACTGTAAGCGACTATCTGGCCGAACTTAATGAGCAGCGTCAGCAGGAAATAGCCCTATCAATTCTCTCGGCCGGAGTTCCTGGCCGGATAGGCAAGTCTAAAGATAGCTCCGCTATCAGCAACTTTCCTGAGGACTTCCGTAAGACGGTCTTGGCAGCACTCTTCCCGACACTCCTGGAACTGGGGTATGGCTACGAACGGAAGCAACGAGAAAAACGTTATGTTGAGTGGCGAGCAAAGCAAGAGAAGCTTTACGGACGTCCGCTTCCTCCCCGCACCGAAGATGCCTTTTCCGATCGAATTATGGTGATGGAACTCCTGCTGAAGAAGGAAGAAGAGGACTAGCCCGGAAATTTCGTCAGGCTCATAAATAGGAATAGGCGATTCGTGCCCGAGGGCTTATGGTTATTGGTATCTGACGCCAAGAACCAAAAAGAATCGCCTATGCCAAATCGTACCACTGAACAATTGAATTTCGGTCGCCTTGGGCGGCGCCATGTGTAAGCGAATTTCGAGGGTGGCGATCTCAGCTCTGATGGCGGGCTGATGCTGCTGCGTCAGATTGATGCCCGCACGGGTCTGAGTCGCATGGCGGCCAAGGCGCTGACGGAGCGCCGCACACCTGGGCGTATCCATCACCGCCTGCGCGATCTTCTGGCCCAACGCCTGTATGGCCTGTGCTGCGGCTACGAAGACCTGAACGATCATGACACCCTGCGGGCCGACTTGCTGATGCAAACGGCCGTCGGTCGGGATCGACCGCTCGCCAGTTCGCCCACGCTCAGCCGCCTGGGCACTGCATGGGGTGCTGGTTGAGCACTTTATTGCCAACTTCGCCTCGGCGCCCAAGGAACTGATTCTGGACGTGGACGCCTCGGATATCCCGCTGCATGGTGAGCAGGAACTCAAGCAGTTCCACGCTTATTACGACCATCACTGTTATCTGCCGCTGTACGTGTTCTGCGGCCAGTCGATGCTGGTCTGCCTGCTGCGCGCCAGCCGCATTGATGGGGCCAAGCACGCGGCGGCGGTGCTGCGCTTGCTGGTGAACCGGCTGCGCCAGAGGTGACCCGAGGTCAGGATCATCATTCGCGGGGACTCGGGGTTCTGCCGTCAGCCGTTGATCCGCTGGTGCGAACGCCGCGGCGTGCAGTATCTCATCGGCCTGGCGCGCAACAAGCGCCTGCAGGCACGTGTTGAGCAGGCGGAAGAGATTCTCAAGAGCGATTACGCGCGTACCGGGCGCAAGCAGCGTAAGCATCCGCCGAACACACATTGAATCCTTAGCTCCCGCATAAGAGGATACGTGTCCATTATTTTTCTCGGTGGACACGTGAACACTATCGATAAGAGCACTTCCGGGCGCCGTCGTCGGCGCACCTTCGAGCCCGCTTTCAAGGCAGAGCTGGTCGCAGCCTGCCAATATCCCGGCGTCTCGGTGGCCGCCATCGCGCTGGAGCACGGTCTTAACGCCAATTTGCTGCGCCGCTGGGTGACCGAACACGAACGCTACGGGCATCACGGTGGCGACATGGCAGCAGCGATACCCCCCACTCCCTCTCAATCTCGGCCAGCACTGCCTGCTCCCACGTTGCCGACCCCCTTTGTTCCGGTCAGCATAGCCACGCAGCCTCCTGGCAGCGAGATGATCAGCCTGGACATGACTCGTGGCGGCACGACCGTGCGGGTCAGCTGGCCGGTGAGTGCTGCGGCGCATTGCACCGAACTGCTGCGGGAGTGGTTGCGGTGATTCGCATTGATCAGGTCTGGCTCGCGGTGGAGCCGGTGGATATGCGTAGTGGCATGGACCGGCTGCTGAGCCGAGTGGTAGAAGTCTTCGGTGCCTCTGAGCCTCATCACGCCTATGTGTTTGCCAACCGCCGCGGCACGCGGCTGAAGGTGCTGGTGTGCGACGGCTTTGGCATTTGGCTGGCCGCACGGCGTTTGCATCAGGGCAGTATCCACTGGCCCCGGCCGGGTGACACACAGATTGCACTCACCGCCGAACAGGCCCGCGCCCTGGTCATTGGCCTGCCCTGGCAGCGCCTGGGCGAGCACGCGTCTATCACGCTGTTGTGACGCGGATTTGCAATCCGTAGCAGTGCGAATGGTGCGCCGCACACAGGCATGAGATCATGGCGGCCATGTCTGTGAAGTCTGTTGCCCACCTTGATCAACTTGATGCCGACGCCCTGCGGGCGTTGGCCCAGCAGTTGATGGGTGAGCTGGATGAGACCCGCCAAGTGGTGGCCAAGCAAGCCCACGACATTC
>JAAZDZ010000236.1 GCA_012512545.1 Alcaligenaceae bacterium
GCGGTGATCAGTGTGGTGATCTGCTCGCTGGCAATCAGGCGGTCGAAACGCGCTTTTTCAACGTTGAGCACCTTGCCGCGCAGCGGCAGTATGGCCTGGAACTTGCGGTCGCGGCCCTGTTTAGCGGAACCACCCGCAGAGTCCCCTTCCACGATGTAAAGCTCGGAAAGCGCCGGGTCTTTTTCCTGGCAGTCCGCCAGCTTGCCGGGCAGGCCAGCGCCTTCCAGCACACTCTTGCGGCGCGTCATTTCGCGCGCACGGCGGGCGGCGTCGCGGGCGCGGGCCGCTTCTATGACCTTGTTGCACAGGGCCTTGGCGTCGTTGGGGTTTTCAAGCAGCCAGGTTTCCAGGGTGCGAGCCACGGCTTCTTCCACGGCGGGGCGCACTTCGCTGGACACCAGTTTGTCTTTGGTCTGGCTGCTGAACTTGGGCTCAGGCACTTTGACCGACAGCACGCAGGCCAGACCTTCGCGCATGTCGTCGCCGGATGTATCCACCTTGGCCCGCTTGGCAAGTTCGTTGTCAGCAATGTACTTGTTGATCACCCGCGTCATGGCGGCGCGCAGGCCGGTCAGGTGGGTGCCGCCATCACGTTGCGGAATATTGTTGGTGAAGCACAGGACGGTCTCGGAATAGCCGTCGTTCCACTGCATCGCAACATCGACACCGATTGTGGCGTCACCCACGGTAGACGTTGTGGAAACCGCAAAGACATTGCTGTGCAGCACTGTCTTGCTCCGGTTGATGTACTGCACGAAGCCCTGCACACCGCCGAGGAAGGCAAAATCTTCTTCCTTGTCGTTGCGCTCGTCCACCAGGCGCACCTTGACGCCGTTGTTCAGGAAGGAGAGTTCCCGCAGGCGCTTGGCCAGAATTTCGTAGTGGAAATCAATGTTCTCGAAGATTTCCGGGTCAGCGAGGAAATGCACCGTAGTGCCGGAACCTTCTGTATCGCCGGTCACGGCCAGAGGCGCCACACGCTCGCCCTGGCGGAATTCCATTTCGTGCAGCTTGCCGTTGCGCTTGATGCTCAGGCGCAGCCACTGCGACAAGGCGTTCACGCAGGAAACCCCCACGCCATGCAGGCCGCCCGACACCTTGTAGGAGTTGTGGTCGAACTTGCCGCCGGCGTGCAGTTCGGTCATGACGATTTCTGCAGCGCTGCGCTGGAATTCGTCGTCCTTGTGGATGTCGGTAGGAATGCCACGGCCATTGCCACTGACCGAAATGCTGTTGTCGGCATGGATGGTGACGACAATATCGTCGCAGTAACCGGCCAGCGCTTCGTCGATGGCGTTGTCCACCACTTCGAAAACCATGTGATGCAAACCGGTGCCGTCGGATGTGTCGCCGATATACATGCCCGGACGCTTGCGCACAGCCTCCAGGCCCTTGAGCATCTTGATGGATTCAGCGCCGTATTCCGGCACAACGGGATTTTGATTTTGATCAGACATAGTTTTCCGGGGTGAAAAAGCTTCGCCAGGTGCGGCGAAGCTTGCACTGGGATTCTGGTTTATATACGCATCGGCATGACGACATACTTGAACTCGTCGTCGTCTGGCGTGGTCAGCAGGGCGGATGCATTGACATCGGGCTGCACGGACCAGCGCAGCGATTCCGTCTTCACATTGGCCAGCACGTCCAGCAGATAGCTGACGTTGAAGCCGACATCCAGCGGTTCGTGCTCGTAGTCGATGTCGATTTCTTCAACCGCTTCTTCTTGCTCGGCGTTCGAGGAGGAAATGCGCAGCTGGTTTTCGGACAACTGGATGCGCACGCCTTTCAGCTTATCAGTCGTCAGAATGGCCGCGCGCTGCAGACTGCCTTGCAGGGCCTCGCGGTTCACAAGGAAATGGCGGGTGTAGTTGGTGGGAATCACACGGGTGTAATCGGGGAACTTGCCCTCCACCAGCTTGGAAATCAGTTCGACTTCGCCAAAGCGGAAGCGGATCTGCGTGGAAGAAACGTCGCTCTGCACCAGATCTTCGGTATCGGCCAGCAGGCGCTGCATTTCCAGCACAGTTTTGCGCGGCACGATGACATCGTGGCGGGATTCAATGCCTTCGACCGGGGTGGCGGTGTGCGCCAGGCGGTGACCATCGGTTGCGACGGCGCGCACCATGCCGGGTTCGAAAACAAACAGCAGACCATTCAGGTAGTAGCGGATGTCCTGCTGCGCCATGGCGAAGTGCACCTGATTGAACAGGTGTTTGAGCGCCTTTTGGGTCAGGGAAAAAGAAACATCCCATTGATCGGGAACAGCCAGCGCCGGGTATTCGGCGGCGTCGAGCGTCTGCAAGGCGAAGCGGCTTTTGCCGGATTGCACCGACAGGCGCCCGCCGCCTTGCAGGGCCAGCTTGACTTCGCCGGTGTCGGGCAGCGCCCTGAGAATGTCCAGCAGCTTGCGCGCAGCGACAGTCGTGGCGGCGGCATCGGCGCCCACGCCGAATTCCGCATGCGTCGTGATCTGTACTTCGAGATCCGTGGCGATGAACGCCACGCCCTGCCCTTCCTTGCGCATCAGGATGTTCGCAAGTATCGGTAGCGTGTTGCGGCGTTCTACGATCCCGGCCACGGTCATTAATGGCTTGAGCAAGGCGTCACGAGTCGCTTGTACGAGTTGCATGGTTATCCTTTTAGGGTTTGTTCCAGTACGTGTAAGGCGTGGTTGAGTTCCGTCTGTTTGAGCCGCGCATCGGAGATTTTACGCACAGCATGCAGCACGGTGGTGTGGTCGCGCCCGCCGAAGAGATCACCGATCTCGGGCAGGCTTTTCTGGGTGAGTTCCTTGGCCAGATACATGGCGATCTGGCGGGGCAGCGCAATATTGGCCGGCCGGCGGCGCGAATACATATCGGCCACCTTGATCTTGTAGTAGTCGGCCACCGTTTTCTGAATATTTTCGACGGTAATCTGGCCGTTGGACACCGACAGCAGATCTTTGAGCGCTTCCTTGCAGACATCCACCGACAGGACTTCCTTGCCATGGAAGCGCGCATAGGCCGACACCTTGCGCAAAGCGCCTTCAAGCTCGCGCACGTTGCTGCGCAAATGCTTGGCGATGAAGAAGGCGACTTCTTCAGGCATGGCAATGCCTTCGTTTTCGGACTTGCGCAGCAGAATGGCCACCCGCATTTCGAGTTCGGGCGGTTCGATTGCCACGGTCAGCCCCGAATCGAAACGGGAAATCAGCCGACTGTCGATATTGGACAGTTCCTTGGGGTAGGTGTCAGAAGTGATGATGATCTGCTTGCGCTGAGCCACCATGGCCTCGAAGGCGTAGAAGAACTCTTCCTGAGTGCGGTTCTTGCCTGCGAAAAACTGGATATCGTCAATCAGCAGCAGATCAAGCGAATGGTAGTACCGCTTGAATTCATCGAACGCCTTGCGCTGATACGCCTTGACGACATCAGACACGTACTGGTCGGCATGTACGTAGCGCACGCGCGCGCCTTTGCCCGTCGCCAGCAGCGAGTTGCCAATGGCATGGATAAGGTGGGTTTTGCCCAGCCCCACGCCGCCATACAAAAACAGCGGGTTGTAAGACACCCCCGGGTTCTCGGCCACCTGCAGGGCTGCAGCCCGCGCCAGCTGGTTGGCCTTGCCGGTAACGAAGTTGTCGAAAGTGAGTTCGGCATTCAGGCGTGAGCGATCATGCAGGGCATCTGCCGCTGCCGACGCCGCTGCTGCGCCAGGCGGCGTAGTGACTGCAGGAGGCGGGGGCGGAGGCACGACCACCGACTGCTGCGCCGCAACACCGACCTGTGGCACTGGCGCTGAGCGGGTGCCGTTGCCGGGCAGCTCAAACGCAACCTGCACAGGACGCGAATACCAATCGCTGGCCAACGATTCGATCTGATGAGAAAAGTTCTTGCGTACCCAGTCCAATTTGAAACGGTTTGGAGCGGACACGCGAAGCACCCCCTGGTCTGCATCGAAAGCCAGAGGCACCAAGGGTCGTATCCACGCGCTTATTTGTTGGGGAGGGAGTTCCTGTTCCAGTTTCTGGACACAGGTCTGCCAGAATTCATTCATTGTCGGCCACTTCGGTAAACCTCGATTCTACCCTGTCGAGGGGGTAGTTATCCACAGGCCAGTTTACCGGACTCATAAAAAGCAGCCTCAAGTGTTTGACTAAGCTACGAAAATTTGATGAAATGGTGGGCTTTTCAAGAATTCTCTGCTCTTTTCTTTTTTCGGATCCGTCATGAAACGCACTTTTCAACCCTCCGTCACCCGTCGCAAGCGCACCCACGGCTTTCGCGTTCGCATGAAGACCCGTGGCGGCCGCGCCATTATCAACGCGCGCCGAGCCAAGGGCCGCAAGCGCCTGGCCGTCTGAGCGGCCTGATACGCTGGCCTTGTGCTGGCGTTTCCGTGCCCATGCGAGCCTCGTTTCCGCCTACGGCCCGCCTGCACCGCCCCTCCGAGTTTGCCGCTGCCCTTAAAGGCAGGCGTCTGGCCAGGGGGGCGTTGTTTGTCGTTTCCACTCCCCGACAAACTCCGCCAGGGTCTTTGCAGGAAGCCCGCCTGGGCATGGTGATCGCCAAGCGCATGGCACCACTGGCAGTATCCCGCAACACCATCAAACGCATTATCCGCGAAGCTTTCCGGCAAAAACGCCATGAACTTCCACCGCGCGACCTGGTGTTCCGGCTGCATACACGCATCACCCCATGTTCGCTCAGCGAACTGAAAGCCCAGGTACGCAGCGAGGTCGATTCCTTGCTCGACAGGAGCCGCCGGTAATGCGTTGGCTGCTGATTGCTCCCCTTCGTTTCTACCGCTATTTCATCAGCCCCTGGCTGGGGCCCCGCTGCCGCTTTACGCCGACCTGTTCGGCTTATGCGATTGAAGCGCTGGAAACGCATGGCGCATTACGTGGCAGCTGGCTGGCCTCGCGGCGCATCATCCGCTGCCACCCCTGGTGCCAGGGCGGACACGACCCGGTGCCAGCTCCGCCGGGTGATAACCGCCCTGAAACACAATGACTACGTCACGCACCCCCACATTCCAAGGCAAGCTCCGCTACACTTTCACGGATTTGCCCAGATTCGACTTGTAAAGGCGCTATGGATATCCGACGTACCATCCTCTGGATGATTCTCTCTTTCTCGCTGCTGCTGTTGTGGAACAACTGGCAGACTTATAACGGCAAGCCCTCGATGTTCGGCCCGAGCCTGACATCCGAAGTCGTAGACCCTGCCGTACAAGCTGCGCAAACACAGCAGAATGATGTCAGCGTGCCCAGCGCTGTCGCTGCCGCATCGCCGACAGCGGCGGCCTCAGCCGTTCCCGGCGAACAGGCGCCCGCGCCAGCCCAGGCTGAGCAAGTCGAGATCAGCACCGATGTCCTGCGCCTGACCTTCGATACGCAAGGAGCGCAGCTGGTGCGCGCCGTGCTGCCCTTCTACAAGGTTTCCAGCAAGAGCGAAGAGCCCTTCACCCTGTTTGACCGCCGCGCAGGCTATACCTACGTTGCGCAGACAGGCGTGGTTGGCGCGCCGCAAGGGCAGAGCTACCCGACCCACCTGACGCCGTTCCACTACACGGGCCAGCAACAGCAGGCAGGCCGCACCGAAGTCAGTTTCGAGGCAACCTCAGACGATGTGCGCGTGGTCAAGACCTTCATCCTGTCTCCCGCCAGCTACGACATCCAGGTACGCCACGAGATCCACAACCTGGGCGACTCGCCCATCCAGCCTTCAATCTACCTGCAGCTTGAACGCGACGGCAACGAGCCCAGCGGTTCGTCCTTCTACAGCACTTTCACGGGCCCCGCTCTGTATTCGGCCGAAGACAAATACCAGAAGATTGATTTCTCCGATCTCGACAAAGGCCGCCACAGTTACACCCGCGACGCCGATAACGGCTGGATTGGCATGGTGCAGCATTATTTTGCCTCTGCCTGGGTGCCCCAGCAGGGCGTGCAGCGCCACAACGAAGCATTGCGCATTGGCGACAATCTCTACGCCATCCGCACCCTGGTCTCCGCAGGCAACGTCGGCCCGGGCGAAGCCGCTTCGGTCGATGCCAACCTGTGGGTCGGCCCGCAAGACCAGGACGCCATGAGCGACCTGGCCCCCGGTCTGGAACTGGTGGTGGACTACGGCTGGCTGACCATCATCGCCAAACCGGTCTTCAAGCTCATGACCTGGCTGCACACGGTGCTGGGCAACTGGGGCTGGACCATTGTCGCGCTTACCGTGCTCATCAAGCTGGCCTTCTACCCGCTGTCGGCAGCGTCTTACCGCTCCATGGCCCGGATGAAGAAATTCACCCCGCGCATGCAGGCATTGCGCGAAAAGTTCGGTGACGACAAGGTGAAGATGAACCAGGCCATGATGGAGCTCTACCGCACCGAAAAGATCAACCCGCTGGGCGGCTGCCTGCCCATGGTGGTGCAGATCCCTGTCTTCATCGCCCTCTACTGGGTGCTGCTGGGCAGTGTGGAAATGCGCGGCGCGCCATGGATTCTCTGGATTCACGACCTCTCCGCCCGCGACCCCTGGTTCATTCTGCCTGCAGTGATGATGACCACCATGTTCCTGCAGATCAAGCTGAACCCCACTCCGCCAGACCCCATGCAGGCCCGCATCATGATGCTGATGCCGCTCATCTTTGGTGGCATGATGTTCTTCTTCCCCGCCGGTCTGGTGCTGTATTGGGTGGTGAACAACATTTTGTCCATCGCGCAACAGCGTTTTGTCATGCACCAGATCGACAAGGCCGACGCAGCCGCCAAACGTTAAGCGGTTAAGCGCAGCGCGCAACCCGGCATCACAGACAAAAGCCTTGAATGGGGTCAGACTCCATTCAAGGCTTTTTTTAATGGCTTCTGTTTAATGGCGTCTGCCCCCATTTCAGGTTCGCTGGTATTTACCCATGGTCTTCCTTGCGCCATTCATGTACCGTGACGGGTTTTCCGATCCAAGCCGGACACCAAGAGACAGGAACGATTCTTCCATGGATGCACGCCCCAAAACCCCATTGCGCGCCACGCTGCTGCATGCCGCGACCGCTGCCGCTCTCGCCTGCGGCCTGTTGAACCCCGCCGCCGCTCAGGAACCCCTGAAAATCGGTTTCATCGCCACCATGTCGGGGCCCGGCGGAGCGCTGGGGCAAGATCAATACGATGCCTTCATGCTTGCCATTGAAGAACGCGGCGGCAAACTGGGCGATGTTCCCGTTACCGTCATTCGCGAAGACGACCAGCTCAAGCCGGATGTCGGCGTGCAGGCGGCCACCAAACTGCTGCAAAGCGACAAGGTCGATATCATCACCGGCGTCACGTTCTCGAACGTGATGATGGCCATCCACAAGCCCATCACCGATGCCGAAGTCTTTTTCATCGGCTCCAACGCAGGCCCCGCCCCCATCGCGGGCAAGGAATGTTCCGAGTTCTATTTTTCCACCTCGTGGGATAACGACATGCTGCACGAAGCCGGCGGTCAGCTCACCAGCGACCTCGGCTACAAGAATGTATATGTCATGGCCGCCAACTATCAGGCAGGCCGCGATGCCGCATCGGGCTTCAAGCGCACCTTTACCGGCAATGTGATCGACGAGGTCTATACCCAGGTCAACCAGCCCGATTATTCCGCCGAAATCGCCCAGCTTCAGGCTGCGGCGCCCGATGCCGTCTATGTGTTCTACCCCGGCGGCATGGGCATCAACTTCATCAAGCAGTACCGCCAGGCCGGGCTGCTGGGAGAAATCCCCCTGCTTTCGGCTGCCAGCCTTGATGGCACCACCCTGCCTGCCCTGAAAAACCTGGCTGTAGGCGCCATCACCAGCGCGCCTTACGCGCCCAACATCGACAACCCGCAGAACAAGGCGTTTGTGGAAGCCTTTGAAAAAGCCTACAAGCGTGCGCCGTCCATGTATGCCGCGCAGTCCTACGACGCCGCCAGCCTGCTGGATTCCGCTCTGCGCAAGGTCGGAGGCAGCCTCTCTGACAAACAGGCTGTCATCGCCGCGCTGAAGGAGGCCGATTTTCAGTCTGTGCGCGGCCACTTCAAGTTCGACTCCAACCATTTCCCCGATGCCGCCTTCTACCGTGTAGACGTTGTCGAGGAAAACGGTGAAGCCGTGTTGCAGGCTTCCACCCCGGTCAACATCGCCACCCGTGCCAATTTCGCGGCACAATGCCACCTGAAGTAAGAGTCAGTCGCGGGCGGCGCGCACAGCCGCCCCTCAAGACCTGCAAAGGTGTATCGTGAGTTTCAATCTGTTCATCATCCAGGCGCTCAATGGCCTGCAATTGGGCGTGCTGCTGTTTCTCATGGCCGCCGGGCTCACCCTTGTGTTCGGCATCATGAATTTCGTGAACCTGGCCCATGGTTCCATGTACATGATGGGCGCCTTCATCGCGGCAGCGCTCTACAACTACACGGGCTCTTTCTGGCTGGCCGCCCTGCTGCTTGCGCCCATCATGCTGGCCCTGGGCATGGCGCTTGACCGCCTGGCGCTCAATTCGCTGTACGATCGCGACCACCTCTACCAGGTGCTGGCCACTTTCGGGCTGATTCTGTTCTTCAACGAAGCCGCCCGCATGATCTGGGGTTCTTCGCCTGTCTACATGGACGTGCCCGACATCCTGAGCGGCGCCGTTCAGGTGTCCGGCATCCGCTACCCGGCGTACCGGCTGCTCATCATCGTCGCCGGCCTTGCCGTGGCTCTGGGCTGCTACCTGCTGGTGCACCACACCCGCCTGGGCATGCTGTTGCGCGCCGGTGCCACCCACCGCGAAATGGTGGGCGCTCTGGGCGTGAACATCCGCCTGCTCAACGCCTTGCTGTTCGGGCTGGGCGCCGTGCTGGCAGGGGCGGCCGGGCTGCTGGCCGGGCCGATTATGTCAGTGCAGGTCGGCATGGGCGAACCCATTCTCATCCTCACCATGGGGGTGATTGGCATCGGCGGCATCGGCTCCATTCGCGGCGCTTTCTATGCGGCGCTCATTGTGGGCGTGGTCGATACGCTCGGGCGCACCCTGTTGCCCACGCTGCTGCGCAATATGATGGAACGCAGCAGCGCGGATATCGCCGGGCCTGCCATCGCTTCCATGATGATCTACATTCTGATGGCCATTGTGCTGGCGCTGCGCCCGCGCGGCCTCTTCCCGGTGCAACGGGGTTGAAATCCGACATGTCTTCCGCCACACCTGCTACCGGCACGACTGCCGCCCGCCACGCCCTGCGCCGCTGGATACCCGCAGCCGTCATCGCCGCCTTCATCGTACTGCCCGCTCACGCCATCCTCATGGATAACGCCTTCGCGCTGGCACTCATGAGCCGCATCGTCATCCTGGCCATTGCCGCCGTGGCCCTGAACCTGGTACTGGGCTACGGCGGCATGGTCAGCTTCGGCCATGCCCTGTTTCTGGGACTGGGCGTCTACAGCGCGGCGATTCCTGCTGTCCATGGCGTTGAAAGCGCCATCGCACACCTGTTGATCGCCATACTGGCTTGCGGACTGACCGGCTTCATCACAGGCGCCATTGCGCTGCGCACCCAGGGTATTGCCTTCATCATGATTACCCTGGCCTTTGCCCAGATGTTCTACTTTGTATTCGTCAGCCTCAGCCCCTATGGCGGCGACGATGGTATGCGGCTGGCCAGCGGCAGCCAGTCGGCGGGGGTCAATCTGACCGACCCCGCATGGCTGTACGCGGCGTCGCTGGCCATTCTGCTGGGTTCGCTCTATGGCATGCGGCGGCTGGTGTCCTCGCGTTTTGGCATGGCGCTGCAAGGCAGCCGCATCAACGATGCCCGCATGCGCGCGCTGGGCTTTTCCACCGTGCGCTACCGGCTGGCCGCCTACGTGATTTCCGCCATGCTGTGTGGTGTGGCCGGGGTGCTTTACGCCAATCTCACTCAGTTCGCCGCGCCATCGTATATGTCGTGGGCCATGTCTGGAGAGCTGATCGTCATGGTGGTATTGGGCGGCATGGGTTCCATCATGGGCCCGCTGTATGGCGCCGCCGCCCTGCTGCTTACAGAAGAAGCGCTGAAAAGCGTCACCGAGCACTGGATGCTGATTCTCGGCCCTGCCATTGTCGCCGTGGCCGTGACCAGCCGCCACGGTCTGGCAGGGCTGCTGGCTGCCCGGGCGCAGCCGCAGGCAGAAGTCTCTCTGGCCCACGCCAATGCCAGCACTCTCCCCGCGCAACCTGCTTGCAGCCCTGCGCGCCTTGTCGTCAGCAATCTGGTCAAACGCTATGGCGGGCTGCTGGCCACTGATCACGTCAATCTGGAACTGGAAACCGGCCGCATCCATGTGGTGATCGGGCCGAACGGCGCGGGGAAATCCACCCTGATCGGCCAGCTGTCAGGTGAAATCACGCCCGACAACGGCACCATAGAAATGGATGGACGCGATATCACCCGCTCACCCGTCCATGTTCGCAGCCTGTCGGGCCTGAAGCGCTCCTATCAGATCACCTCGGTATTGCCGCAGTTCACCGCGCTGGAAAACGTCATGCTGGCCGTCCAGGCCCATGAGGGGCACAGCTTCCGCTTCTGGCAACCCGCACACCAGCAAGACACGCTGCGACTGCCCGCCCTGGCCGCACTGCAGGAAGCCGGCTTGCAGGAACATGCCCATACCCTTGCCAGCGCACTGGCCCACGGCCAGCAACGCCAGCTTGAACTGGCCATGGTGCTGGCCGTGCAGCCACGCGTTCTGCTGCTGGATGAGCCCATGGCAGGCATGAGCCAGGCGGAATCGCGGCACATGACAAATGTGCTGCAGCGCCTGCGCCCGCATTACGCCATCCTGCTGGTAGAGCACGATATGGAAGCGGTCTTCAGCCTGGCGGATCAGATCAGCGTGCTGGTGTATGGCCGCTGTATCGCCACCGGCTCGCCCGAAGACATCCGCAACAACGAAGAAGTACGGCAAGCGTATCTGGGAGAAGAAGCATGAGCAGCAGGCAGCCTCTTCTGGAAATCAAAGCGCTCCATGCCGGTTATGGCCAGAGCCAGGTGCTGCACGGCCTGAGCCTGCACATTGCCCCTGGGGAATTCATCACTCTGCTGGGCCGCAACGGCATGGGCAAAAGCACCACCATCAAATGCCTGTTCGGCCTGCTGAAAGCGCAATCCGGCTCGGTTCTGCTGGATGGGCGCGACATCACCCGCAGCGCCAGCCACCAGATTGCCCGTGGTGGCCTGGGCCTGGTGCCCGAAGGACGACAGATTTTCCCCAACCTCAGCGTGGAAGAAAACCTGCTGGCCACGGCCCGCCCGCCAAAATGGGAAGCCCCGGCAAACCCCGCTGCCCAGCCCTGGACCCTGGAACGTATCTACGGTCTGTTCCCCCGCCTGCAGGAACGGCGCAGCAACCCGGGCACCCTGCTTTCGGGCGGCGAGCAGCAAATGCTGGCCATTGGCCGCGCGCTCATGACCAACCCGCGCCTGCTGGTGCTGGACGAAGCCACTGAAGGGCTGGCTCCTCTGGTGCGGCGCGATATCTGGCAGGCCCTGGCGCAGCTCAAGGAAACCGGCCTGGCCATCCTTTGCATAGACAAAAATCTGGCATCTATGCTGCCCTTGGCAAACCGCCACTACATTGTCGAAAAAGGCCGGGTGGTCTGGCAGGGAAGCTCGGACGAATACCTGGCAGAACGCGAATCCCTGCAAGGCTTTCTGGGAATCTGAACACACGGTTGTTTTGGTGCTGCGGCACCTTTTTCCCTGTGCGTTAGCCTAAAACTATTGATGCGTTAAAAACAATCAATTTCACCAAATTCCTGAATCTTCATAGAATGACATTCATCGCGTGACAAACAGTATTGTTTCTTTACACGCAATCAGCAACAGATCCAAGGAGCACATATGAAAAAACTCACTACTGCCGCTGGCGCACCCGTCGTTGATAATCAGAACTCCGTCTCCGCCGGCCTGCGTGGCCCGCTGTTGCTGCAAGACGTATGGCTGATTGAAAAGCTCGCCCACTTCGATCGCGAAGTCATTCCCGAGCGCCGCATGCACGCCAAAGGCGCGGGCGCTTACGGCACCTTCACCGTCACGCACGACATCACCCAATACACCCGCGCCAAGATTTTCTCCGAAATCGGCAAGCAAACCCCGCTCGTTGCGCGTTTCTCCACCGTCGCCGGCGAGCGCGGTGCGGCCGACGCTGAACGCGATATCCGTGGCGCAGCGCTCAAGTTCTACACCGAAGAAGGCAACTGGGACATGGTGGGCAACAACACCCCCGTATTCTTCTTCCGCGACCCGCTGAAATTCCCCGACCTGAACCACGCAGTCAAGCGCGACCCCCGTACTGGCATGCGCAGTGCCCAGAACAACTGGGAATTCTGGACCGGCCTGCCCGAAGCCCTGCACCAGGTCACCATTGTCATGAGCGACCGCGGCATTCCTGCCGGGTTCCGCAACATGCACTTGTTCAGCAGCCACACTTACAGCTTCATCAACGCGCAGAACGAACGCTTCTGGGTCAAGATGCACTTCCGCACTCAGCAAGGCATCAAGAACCTCACCGACGCCGAGGCAACTGAAGTCGTTGGCCGCGACCGTGAAAGTTCGCAGCGCGACCTGCACGAAGCCATTGAGCGCCAGGATTACCCGCGCTGGACCATGTATGTGCAGATCATGCCTGAAAAGGACGCAGCCACCTACCACTTGAACCCCTTCGATCTGACTAAGGTCTGGCCAAAGGGCGATTACCCGCTCATTGAAGTCGGCGTGCTGGAACTGAACCGCAACCCCGACAACTTCTTTGCGGAAATCGAACAGGCCGCTTTCACACCCGCCAACGTGGTGCCCGGCATCAGCTTCTCGCCCGACCGCATGCTGCAGGCCCGCCTGTTCTCGTATGGCGACGCTCAGCGCTACCGTCTGGGTGTCAATCATCACCAGATCCCGGTCAACCAGCCACGCTGTCCGTACCACAGCTACCACCGCGATGGCGCCATGCGCGTTGACGGCAACTACGGCGCCACCATCGCGCACGAGCCCAACACCCGTGGCGAATGGGCTGAGCAACCCGATTTCCGCGAACCGCCTCTGGCCCTGGACGGCACCGCCGCCGACCATTGGGATCACCGCGTGGATGAGGACTACTTCAGCCAGCCTGGCAACCTGTTCCGCCTGATGACGCCTGAGCAGCAGCAACAGCTGTTCGAGAACACCGCCCGCAACATCGCCGGGGTGTCTCGCGATGTGCAGGAACGCCATATCCACCACTGCACCCAGGCCGATCCGGCCTACGGCGCGGGCGTGGCGGCGGCCATTGCAGCCATTGAAAAAGGTGAGTAAGACGGCGGAAATCTGAACCCGCGGGCAAGGCGGACCGGCATTGTGATTCGTTTCAATACCATGCCGGTCCGGCCCGCGGCCTGTGCTTCAGTGGCGCACCGTGGCGGAAAACACATTGATCACCACCACCCCCGCCACAATCAGCCCCATGCCAACGATGGCGGGCCAGTCCAGACTCTGCTTGAATGCCACCCAGCCAACGATTGAAATCAGCACGATGCCGACTCCTGACCAGATCGCATAGGCAACCCCGGTGGGAATCAGGCGCAGCGTCAGCGCCAGGCAATAGAAAGCCACGGCATAGCCCACCACCGTGACCACACTGGGCCACCAGCGCGTAAAGCCATCGGAGGCTTTCAATGCTGTGGTGGCAATGACTTCAGAAACAATGGCAATACCGAGATAGACGTAGGCATGAGTCAGCGTCATGAGAGAGAACCGGTATTACAGATAGCTTTCGCCATTCAGATAGGCTTTGCGCCAGCGATTGATCACAATACGGTCGAACAGCCCGCCGGAAGTGAAAGGGTCGCCATCAATAAAAGCCTGCGCTTCTTCGCGGGTTTCAACATCGACTATGTAGAAACTTCCTGTACCCGTCACGCCGTCATCCAGCAGCTTGGCGCCGCACGCCAGCAGCAGCTTCTTGTTCTGTTCCAGATAATCCAGATGCGATGGCCGCAGTTGCTGACGCAGCTCAGCGGTGTCGGATTTGTCGAAAGTTTCGATCATATAAGGCATGTGTGCTCCTTTGTTGAATGAAGGCGATACACTGTCCGCACCCTGGCGAACTCCGGCAAAAACAGAGGTTCAGGCCGCGCGCTGCCCATAAACAGGCGCTCAGCGCTTGCACCGTCCGTTTCTGCTTATCACCTGTTTATAAAAACCATGATTCCGCGTTCCAACGACCCGATCACCGCCATTGCCACTGCTCCCGGAAAGGGCGGCATAGGCGTAGTGCGCATATCGGGCAGCAACCTTGATGGCATTGTTGCCAGGCTTTTCAATGTATCCCTGAAACCCCGCCACGCGCATTATCTGTCTTTCGACGATGCACAGGGCCAGGCCATTGATGCTGGCATCGTACTGTACTTCAAGGCGCCACATTCCTACACGGGCGAAGACGTGCTTGAGCTTCAAGGGCATGGCGGCCCCGCAGTGCTGCGCCGCATTCTGCAGCGTTGCCTGGAAGCCGGCAGGGAATGGGGCGTGCGTCATGCCGAACCCGGGGAATTCACTCAACGCGCTTTTCTGAACGATCGCCTCGACCTCGCCCAGGCCGAAGCGGTGGCCGACCTCATCGACGCCTCCTCCGAAGCCGCCGCACGCAGCGCCATGGCATCCCTGAGCGGCGCATTCTCGCAAGAAGTCACGGCGCTGAACGAACGCATCATCCACCTGCGCATGCTGGTTGAAGCCACCTTGGATTTCCCTGAAGAAGAAATCGACTTCCTGGAAAAGTACCAGGCACGCCCTGCCCTGGAGGCCATCATCACCGACCTGCAAGCCATCCGCCGCCAGGCCCGCCAAGGCATGATATTGCGCGAAGGTCTGCACGTCGTGCTGGCAGGCCGCCCCAATGTGGGCAAATCCAGCCTGCTCAACGCCCTGGCCGGCGACGACGTCGCCATCGTCACCCCCATCGCCGGCACCACCCGCGACCGCGTCATCCAGCAGATTCACCTGGACGGCGTACCAATACACATTGTAGATACAGCAGGATTGCGCGAAACCACGGACGAAGTCGAAAGCATCGGCATCGCCCGCACCTGGGCCGAAATCGAACGCGCCGATGCCGTCATCCACCTGCAGGACGCCCGCGAACCCGACGACCAGCTTGCCGACGAAATCACCAGACGGCTGCCCCCCCGCGCGCCCATCCTAAAAGTCTTCAACAAAGCCGACCTGCTGGAAATGGGGTCAGACACCATTTTTTCTGAAACAGCGTCTGACCCCATTTCTGTTCCCATTTCAGCGAAGACGGGCTACAACCTGGATGTTCTGCGGAAACGGCTGCTCGATATTGCGGGCTGGTCACCCGGCGCCCAATCCCCCTGGCTGGCCCGCGAACGCCACGTCCGCGCCCTGGAAGCCGCCGAAGAACACCTGGCCGCCGCTCGCATCCACGCCGAACACGACGACCAGGTGCTGGACCTGTTCGCCGAAGAACTGCGCCTGGCGCACGAGGAACTGGGCGCGATTACGGGACAGTTCAGCAGCGATGATCTGCTGGGGGAGATTTTTTCTAGTTTTTGTATTGGGAAGTGAGTCCGACTAATCCAGGCGCTGGTGGCCTTTTCCTTTGTAGCAGCCATTTATGACCGATGATGATTATCAGAGACTGATATAATTGTAAGTCAACGTGTCATTGGATTCGCGATCATGAAGCGCTGCATTGTAGGTATCCGACAGCCAGAAGGTTCGCCACCGAAGGGAAGCGAAACCCCCAGTATTTGGTTTCCGTCGCTGGCATCACTGGCAGCGGTGCTGTCGGACGACAACCGCCGCCTGCTGCGCCTGATCCATGACAAACAACCCAAATCCCTGACCGAACTGGCCGAACTCAGTGGCCGCAAGGTGCCGAACCTGTCGCGCACTCTGAGAATGATGGCTGATTACGGCTTGGTTTCGCTGCAGCGCAATGCTCGGGATGTTCAGCCAACCGCGCTGGCAACTGAATTTCTGGTTGTGTTGGATTGATGGCCATGAATTTCCTGACCCCTCATCAAAGTCAGTATTTTGCCTGGCAACTGACCCGACAGGCAGCCAGTGACAGCGTGGAATCTCTAGCCAGCGCGCTGGTGGACTCCCAGGTGGATTTGAATCCGCACCAGGTCGAAGCCGCACTCTTTGCCTGCCGCAACCCGCTATCGCGTGGCGTGATCCTGGCGGACGAGGTGGGGCTGGGCAAAACCATCGAAGCCGGCCTGGTCATTTCCCAACATTGGGCGGAGCGGCGTCGCAAAATTTTGATCGTCGTGCCGGCCAATCTGCGCAAGCAATGGCACCAGGAACTGCAGGACAAGTTCAATCTTCAGGGGCTGATCCTCGAAGCGAAGAACTACAACGCTATGCGGAAGGAAGGTATCACGCAACCCTTCCTGCATGCAGGCGAGCCGGTCATTTGCTCCTACCAGTTCGCCAAAGCCAAGGCCGATGACCTCAAGCGCATTCATTGGGATCTGGTGGTCATGGATGAAGCCCACCGCCTGCGCAATGTCTACAAGAACGGCAACGTCATTGCCCGGACGATCCGCGACGCGCTGGAGCACGTCGATGCCAAAGTCCTGCTGACGGCAACACCGCTGCAAAACACCCTGCTGGAGCTTTACGGCTTGGTGAGCATGATCGACGAGCGTGTGTTTGGCGATATCGACAGCTTTCGGACCCAATTCTCTGGCGTCAGAACCGAACAGTCCAATCGGGCACTGCGAGAGCGTTTGGCACCACTTTGCAAACGCACGCTGCGTCGGCAAGTTCAGCAATACGTGCCATATACCGCACGTATCGCCATCGTCGAAGAATTCACCCCAAGCCAGGAAGAGCAGCAACTTTCCGCATTGGTCGCCGATTACCTGCGTCGCCCGAATCTCAAGGCTCTGCCTGAAGGCCAGCGTCAGCTGATCTCGTTGGTGCTATGGAAGCTGCTGGCCTCATCCAGCCACGCCATTGCCGGGGCGCTGGAGACCATGGCCAATCGCCTTCAAGGACAACTGGATGAGTTGCCTGATATCCCTGACCTGACAGAGTCGCTGGATGATGACTATGAAGGACTGGATGAAACCGTAGACGAGTGGAATGGCAGTGCCGCCAATGATGCCGATGCCAGCGTCAACGAACGAGCTGCCATTGCCGACGAAGCGGCCGAACTTCGACGATTCAAAGAGTTGGCTACCGGCATACGACAGAATGCCAAGGGGCAGGCACTGCTGACAGCATTGGACAAGGCTTTTGCCGAGCTGGAGCGTTTAGGCGCTAGCAAGAAGGCCATCATCTTCACGGAGTCCAAGCGCACCCAGAGTTACCTGCTTTCCCTGTTGGCTGAAACACCCTACGGCGACGGCATCGTGCTGTTCAATGGCACCAACAGCGATGCCAGAGCGCAAGCCATTTACAAAGACTGGCTGCAACGACATGAAGGCAGTGATCGCATTACTGGCTCCAAAACCGCTGATACCCGCGCCGCGCTGGTTGAGCACTTCAAGGAGCGCGGCACCATCATGATTGCGACGGAGGCAGGCGCGGAAGGCATCAACCTCCAGTTCTGCTCTCTGGTGATCAATTACGACCTGCCGTGGAATCCCCAGCGGATCGAGCAGCGCATCGGTCGCTGCCACCGCTACGGGCAAAAACACGATGTGGTGGTGGTCAACTTCGTCGACCGCAGCAACGAGGCAGACGCCCGTGTCTATCAGTTGCTGTCGCAGAAGTTCAAGCTGTTCGAAGGGGTATTCGGCGCCAGTGACGAAGTGCTGGGAGCCATCGGCTCCGGTGTGGATTTCGAGCGGCGGATCGCCGCCATCTACCAAAATTGCCGCGAACCCGAAGAAATTCGCATCCGCTTCGAAGAGCTCCAACGCGAACTTGCCAGCGAGATCGACGAAGCGATGCTCAGAACACGGCAGCTTCTGCTGGAGAATTTCGACGAGGAAGTGCAGGAGAAACTGCGCATCCGCAGTCAGGACAGCCAGGCGGTGCTGAACAAGTACGAGCGCCTGCTGATGGATTTGAGCCGCACGGAGTTGCGGGATCATGCCCACTTCGATACTGCCGAAGAGGTCAATGGCTTTGTCCTGCACAGCCTGCCCGATGGATTAGGTCTCGCCACTGGCAGCCGCGAACAGGCCGTGATGGCGGGGCGTTATGAACTGCCCAGACGCAACGGCGATGCACATCTTTACCGTATGGGCCATCCCTTGGCGGAATGGACCATTGAGCGCGCCAAGGCGCGAGACCTACAAGCCCCCACACGATTGGCGTTCGACTACGCCGCCTACGGCAAAAGACTCGTCAGCCTTGAAAAATGGCGCGGCCAGAGCGGCTGGCTGAGCGTGACCCTACTGACCGTCGAAACCCTGAACCATCAAGAGCAGCACCTGGTTGTTTCCGCCTGCACTCAGATGGGGGAAGCGCTGCCAGAGGACGATCCAGAAAAATTGCTGCGCCTGCCAGCGCAAGTCGAAGGCGATGCACACCTGCAAGCGTGCGCTGAACTCGTCGCCAACGTCGAAAGCCGCAAAACCGTGCTACTGCGCGAGATCAATCAGCGCAACCTGGGCTACTTCGAGCAGGAGGTGCAGAAGCTCGATACTTGGGCCGATGACCTGAAGCTCGGGCTGGAGCAGGAAATCAAGGCCATCGACGGCGAGATCAAGGAGGTGCGCCGCACAGCCGCTGCGTCATCCGCGCTGGAAGAAAAGCTGGCGCATCAGAAATGCCAGCGAGAACTGGAAGCCAAGCGCAGCAGGCTACGCAAGGAGCTGTTCACCCGGCAGGATGACATCGAGATGCAGCGCAATACGCTGATCGAACAGCTTGAAGAGCAACTGGAACAGCGGGTTCAGGAACAGGTGTTGTTCAACGTAGAGTGGAGGCTCGAATAAGGA
>JAAZDZ010000237.1 GCA_012512545.1 Alcaligenaceae bacterium
CCCCTCGCAGAAACGCCAGCGCTTCCAGGACGCACTCGGCCTGACCGCCTACGATGCCGCGCAGCTCACGATGGATCGCGCCACCGCCGATTACTTCGAGCAGGTCGCCAGCGCCCTGCCGCAAGATCAGGCCAAGCTGGGTGCCAACTGGATTCTCGGCGAACTGGCTGCGGCCCTGAACCGTGACGAACGCGAACTCTCCGACAGCCCGGTCACCCCCGAAAAACTGGCGGAACTCATCCAGCGCATCATCGACGGCACCATTTCCAACAAAATAGCCCGCGACGTCTTCGCAGCCATGTGGGAAGGCGAGCACGGCGGAAACCCCGACGCCATCATCGACGCGCGCGGCCTCAAGCAGATCAGCGATACCGGCGCCATCGGCACCATGATCGACGAAGTGCTGGCCGCAAACCCCGCCATCGTCGAGGAATACCGCGCGGGCCGTCAGAAAGCCTTCAACTCACTGGTCGGCCAGGTCATGAAAGCCGCCAAAGGCAAAGCCAACCCGCAACAGGTCAACCAGCTCCTGAAGGAAAAATTGGGATGAGCCCGGACACACAAGAGTCCCCTGCGGACTCTTGTGTGCCTGGCGAATCCGAGCGGCATGCAAGCCGCGAGGCGGGGGAGCTCACTCCGAGCGGCATGCAGGCCCCGCGTCACCCCGAGCGGCGCAGGCCGCCTACACTCCGTAGCGCGTCCTGTATGCCTGTACCGCTTCGCGGTATTCTGCCAGCGTAGCGTCGGCATCCAGCACCGACATAATATCCGCCAGCGAAGCAATGCTGACCACCGGCATGCCATAGGCGCGCTGCACATCCTGCACGGCAGAATGCTCCGACAGCCCGCCATCCTGGCCTGCCCGCTCCATGCGGTCCAGGGCAATCAGCACCGCCACCGGTTCGGCGCCTGCCTGACGGATAATGTCCACCGATTCGCGCACTGATGTGCCAGCGGTAATGACATCATCAATGATGACCACCTTCCCTTGTAACGGCGCCCCTACCAATACCCCGCCCTCGCCGTGGTCCTTGGCTTCCTTGCGATTGAAGGCGAAGGGGACATCGCGTCCACCCAGCGCCGGGTGCCGGGCCAGAGCCGTGGCCGTTGCAGTGGAAAGCGGAATGCCTTTGTAGGCCGGCCCGAACAGCATGTCGAACTCAATACCGGAATCCACCAGGGCCTGAGCGTAGAATTCGGCCAGCCTGCCCACCGACAGCCCGCTGTTGAACAGCCCCGCATTGAAAAAATAAGGGCTGATGCGCCCCGATTTGACCTTGAACTCTCCGAAGCGAAGGACGCCCTGCTCCAGCGCAAAACGGACGAAGTCGCCACGGTTGCCTGCGATTGTCATAGTACCTGCCTGATACGCCAAAAACCGACATTATCCGCCATAATCGCCGATGGCATGAAGCCTGCCCTGGCCTCTATTGCTGCCTGGCGCAACACGGCCGCTTCTGTCCGCACCATGCCCTTCATTCCTTGATGCGTTAAAGTTCCACTGTTTATTTCAATTGCTGGAACCCATGCGCATCATCTCCGCCAATCTCAATGGCATCCGCTCAGCCGTCACCAAAGGCTTTCTCGACTGGCTCCCTTCCCAGGACGCCGAGTTCATCTGCCTGCAGGAACTCAAGGCCCAGGCCCCCAATATGACCGAAGCCATGCTGGCCCCTCCGGGCTATCAAGGCTACTTTCATTATGCCGAGAAAAAAGGCTATAGCGGCGTCGGCATCTATGCCCGCAGGCAGCCCGATGAAGTCATTGAAGGTCTGGGCGTGCCCGAGATCGACGCGGAAGGCCGCTACCTCGAACTGGTCTATGATGGCTTGTCCATTATTTCCGTTTATCTGCCATCGGGTTCCAGTGGCGATCACCGCCAGGCGGTCAAATTCGACTTCCTGGACCGCTTCTTTCTCCACCTGGCGCAGCTTGCCGCCTGCGGCCGTGAAGTCGTGATCTGCGGCGACTGGAATATCGCCCACCATGAAATCGACCTTAAAAACTGGAAGGGCAACCTGAAAAACAGTGGTTTCCTTCCCGAGGAACGCAGTTGGCTGACACGCGTTTTCGAAGAGCAGCGCTGGGTGGATGTCTACCGCAGCCTGTACCCGGAAGCAACTGGCGACGCCTACACCTGGTGGAGCAACCGGGGCCAGGCGCGCGCCAACAACGTGGGATGGCGTATCGACTACCAGATTGCCACCCCCGCCATTGCGGCGACCGCATCAGAAGCCTTCGTTTATAAAGAACAGCGCTTCAGCGATCATGCACCGTTAATCATTGATTACACCCACCCGTTCTGAGCCATGAAACCGCATATTTCCATTATTACCCTGGCCGTCACCAATCTGGAGAAATCAGTGCGTTTCTACCGTGACGGCCTGGGCTTGAAAACCCGCGGCATTGTCGGCGCCGACTACGACTACGGCGCCGCCGCATTCTTCGACCTGCAGCCGGGGCTGTCCCTGGCGCTGTGGCCTCGCGAAAGCCTGGCTCACGAAGCTGGCATTGAGCCCCAGCCGCCCGCCATGACTGAATTCATGCTCAGCCATTGCGTCACGGAACGGGAGTTTGTCGATGAAGTCATGCAGCAAGCCGCCCAGTCAGGCGGCGACGTCGTGAAGGCGGCGCACGACACTCTGCTGGGCGGATACGCGGGCATCTTCAAGGACCCGGACGGCCACCTCTGGGAAGTTGCCTGGAACCCGGAAACGCCCGCTGAGTCCGCCGACGCAGCCCCAGCCAGACAGGACACTAACGATCAGAATCCAGCGCCCTGATTTCATCGCGCCGGAAATACAGCAGTACCAGGCCGGGCAGGGCAATAAAGACTGTCACCACGAAAACGCCCGGCCACCCCAGCCATTCGCCCAGCGGCGGCGTCAGCGGCCCTGCCAGCTACGTGCGCCCCCCCGCCGACAGCGCC
>JAAZDZ010000238.1 GCA_012512545.1 Alcaligenaceae bacterium
CCGCACACAGCCCGCCGGTACTCATGTTTTGCGCATCTGCCGCGCGGAATCCTGTCAGGCCAAGGGGGGCGAAGCGCTGGCCGGGCACGCTCGCCAGGCGCTGGGCTGCGACTTTCACACCACCAGCGATGATGGCGCCGTCACGCTTGAACCCGTCTATTGCCTGGGCCTGTGCGCCCAGTCTCCCGCCATCATGCTGGATGGCGAGCCGCATGGGCATGTCACCCCCGAGAAGCTCGAACGTCTTGTCGATGCGGCAAGAGCGGACGATTCCTGTAGTCAGCAGGCTTCCCGGCCCGCGGCGTTTGCCCGTGGCACCGCTCAGCCAGAAGAGCAGGCGGCTGAACAGAAAACCCAGAAACCGGGGCAAGTGATCCTGTACGTGCCCTGTGATGCAGCCGCCTTGGCGGCGGGAGCCGACGCGGTGGCGCGGGCCGTTGAAGGCGAAGCCGCTGCGCGCGGCCTGCCGGTGACAATGGTCAGAAACGGTTCGCGCGGCATGTTGTGGCTGGAAACGCTGGTTGAAGTTGCCACGCCTCAGGGGCGGGTGGCGTATGGGCCGGTGCGGGCGGAAGATGTGCCAGGGCTTTTCGACGCGGGCTGGCTGCAAGGCGGCGCCCATCCCTTGTGTCATGGCCTGACCGAAGACATTCCCTATCTGAAGAATCAGGAGCGCCTGACCTTCGCGCGGGTGGGTCTGACCGATCCCTTATCGCTGGAAGATTATGCCGCGCATGGCGGCTGGAGCGGGTTGCAGCGCGCCTTGTCGATGCCACCCGCGCAGATTGTCGAAGCCGTCACGCAATCCGGCCTGCGCGGGCGCGGCGGTGCGGCGTTTCCGACCGGCCTCAAATGGCAGACAGTCTTGCAAACAGCGGCCCGCCAGAAGTATGTGGTCTGCAATGCCGATGAAGGCGATTCCGGCACATTCGCCGATCGCATGCTGATGGAAGGCGACCCCTACGCCTTGATCGAAGGCATGGCAATCGCGGGGCTGGCGGTGGGCGCTACCCAAGGCTACATCTATGTGCGTTCTGAATACCCGCATGCGATTGCTGCTTTGAATGCCGCCATCGAGCGCGCGGGCCAGGCAGGCTGGCTGGGAGAAAACCTGCAAGGCAGCGGCCAGCGATTTATGCTGGAAGTGCGTAAAGGGGCTGGGGCTTACATCTGTGGCGAAGAAACCTCTTTGCTGAACAGCCTTGAAGGCAAGCGCGGCGTCGTGCGCGCCAAGCCGCCGCTACCGGCCATCGAGGGCCTGTTCGGCCAGCCTACAGTGGTGAACAATGTGCTGTCGCTGGCCACTGTGCCGCTCATTCTGGACAAAGGAGCGACGTATTACCGCGATTTCGGCATGGGCCGCTCTCTTGGTACGCAGCCCTTCCAGCTGGCAGGCAACCTGAAGCGCGGCGGGCTGGTTGAAAAAGCCTTTGGCATCACTTTGCGCGAACTGCTGTACGACTATGGCGGCGGCAGCGCTTCGGGGCGGCCCTTGCGCGCGGTGCAGGCAGGCGGGCCGCTGGGCGCTTACCTGCCCGAATCGCAGTGGGATATTCCCATGGATTACGAATCGTATGCAGCGGCTGGGGCCATGATCGGCCATGGTGGACTGGTGGCCTTTGACGACACCGTCAATCTGCTGGGCATGTCGCGCTATGCCATGGAGTTCTGCGCCATA
>JAAZDZ010000239.1 GCA_012512545.1 Alcaligenaceae bacterium
CAGTCAGTTTGCCCGGCAGCACCGCCACGCCGGAACTCTTGCGCTTTTCGACCTTCTGCGCCGAACGGGCACGCGCCTGAGCCTGCCTGATGGCGCTTTCCGCCAGCTTGCGGCCGTATTCCACATGACCATGCAGCCAGAGTTCGAGCGCATTCTTCACGTAGCCGCTGACCATGCGCACGGCATCGCGACTGTTGAGTTTTTCTTTGATCTGCCCCTGAAATTGAGGGTCCAGCACCTTGGCCGACAGCACAAAGCTGGCCCGCGCGAACACGTCTTCGGGCAGCAGCTTCACCCCCTTGGGGATCAGGCTGTGAAGCTCAGCGAACGACTTCACCGCGTTGAACAGGCCATCGCGCAGCCCTGCTTCGTGAGTGCCGCCGCCGGTAGTGGAAATCAGGTTGACGTAGGATTCGCGCACCGTCGGGCCGTCGGCAGTCCAGACCACCACCCACTGCGCGCCTTCACCCTCGGAATAGGTTTCGTCATCGGCACCTGCGTAATGACTGCCCTCGAAAGCAGGAACAATGCGTTCAGCGTCGCCCAGCGCCTGTTCGAGATAACTGCGCACGCCATCGTCATACTGCCACGATTGAACCTCGCCGGTTTTCTCGTTGCGGTACTCGAAGCGCACACCGGCCAGCAATACCGCCTTGCTGCGCAGACTGTGCATGAGTTCCGCCACCGGAATGACGGGTGAGTCGAAATACTGTGCATCGGGCCACACTCTGACGCTGGTGCCCGAAGCGCGGCGCGGGGCTGTGCCCACCACCGCCAGCGGTGTTTCGACATCGCCGCCAGCGAACACCACCTCATGCACGCTGCCATCGCGTTTCACCCGCACTTCCATGCGGCGCGACAAGGCGTTCGTGACCGACACGCCCACGCCATGCAGGCCGCCCGAGAACGCATACGCGCCGCCCGATTTCTTGTCGAACTTGCCGCCCGCGTGCAGACGGGTGAAAACCACCTCCACCACTGGGGCCTGTTCCTGTTCGTGCAGCCCCACCGGAATGCCCCGGCCGTCGTCTTCAATGGAGACGCTGCCATCGGCATGCAGCGTGACGCTGACGCAACGCCCGAAACCGGCCAATGCTTCGTCGGCAGCGTTGTCGATGACTTCCTGAATGATATGCAGCGGATTCTCGGTGCGGGTGTACATGCCGGGGCGCTGCCGGACCGGCTCCAGGCCCTTCAGCACCCGGATCGATGCTTCATCGTAGCGAGATGTGGACAATTTGATTCCGTAATTTGAACGTCAGGGAAAGGCGTATTTTACGATTCCCGCGCCAAGCGCGTTGTGCGAGGCCCCGTAGCTAGTGGTATGCTTGCAAAAAACGAGGAAGTTCCATCCCATCGCACGCACCAGTGCGCGGGCTTCCGCAGCCTGGTGTTCTGTCTGGCCCGTTCAGTCCAGGCGCCAAAGATAAACATGCGTATCAACCAGACAGAACACTGGCATCCGGCTCAGGCATCTCACTTATTTCATCTTTCAACTCCTTCCTGCCATGACAGACTCCATTAAAAATGTAACGGACAGTTCATTCGAGTCCGATGTATTGAAATCCGACACCCCCGTATTGGTGGATTACTGGGCTGAATGGTGCGGCCCCTGCAAAATGATCGCACCGCTGCTCGATGAAGCCGCCAAGGCTTACCAAGGCCGTGTTACAATTGCAAAGCTCAATGTCGATGACAACCCCGATACCGCCGCTAAGTTCGGCATTCGCGGCATTCCGACACTGATGCTCTTCAAAGACGGCAAGGCGGCGGCCACCAAAGTCGGCGCCATCTCCAAGTCGCAACTCAATGCATTCCTGGACGAATCGCTGTAAACCACAGAGCAGAGCTTTTTTTCCAATCAAACAGAGCTTCTGTTCCCATAATCAAGTCGCGCGGGCCCTCTCCGGGCTCGCCAACCACGACAACCCATCACCCCCCTCTCTTCACCATCCATGCACCTCAATGAATTAAAGGCACAGCACGTTTCGCAGCTGCTCGAAATGGCGGCCAGTCTGGACATCGACAACGCCAGCAGGCTGCGTAAACAAGAACTCATGTTCGCCATCATGAAAAAGCGCGCCAAGCAAGGCGAGCAGATCTTCGGCGACGGCGTTCTGGAAGTGCTGCCCGACGGTTTCGGCTTTCTGCGTTCCCCCGAAACTTCGTACCTGGCCAGCACCGACGACATCTACATTTCTCCTTCCCAGATCCGCCGCTTCAATCTTCATACCGGCGACTCCATCGAAGGGGAAGTCCGTACACCCAAGGATGGCGAACGCTATTTTGCATTGGTGAAGGTGGACAAGGTCAACGGCATGCAGCCGGAGGCCATCAAGCACCGCATCATGTTCGAGAATCTCACGCCGCTGCATCCCGACCAGGTGCTGAGGCTCGAACGCGATATCAAAAGCGAAGAAAACATCACCGGCCGCATTCTCGACATCTTCGCGCCCTTTGGCAAAGGCCAGCGCGCCCTGATCGTAGCCAGCCCCAAGTCGGGTAAAACGGTCATGATGCAGCACATCGCCCATGCCATCACCACAAACAACCCCGATGCCGTGATGATTGTCCTGCTGGTGGATGAGCGCCCCGAAGAAGTCACCGAAATGCAGCGCACCGTGAGCGGCGAAGTGGTGGCATCCACCTTCGACGAGCCCGC
>JAAZDZ010000240.1 GCA_012512545.1 Alcaligenaceae bacterium
CAACGTAGCGCTCTAACCAACTGAGCTAACCGCCTGTAGTAAAGAAAGCAATTATATTGCTGAAAATCGCTTTGTGTCAAGCTGCTAGGCGAAGTGCTTCTTTTTATCGCCTGTGCAGAACCGGTGTGGGCTTTTTCACAACACAGCGGAAGCGAATCATAGCTCAAATTGCGCTGTTGTGCAGTTTCAGGGGCGAAGCAGGGTGCGAGGTGTTACACTAAAGCAACGAAAAAATCATTCATGGATGGCCTTGCAACAATGAACACTACGCGAACTACGACAACCGGGCAGTAACCGTCGCCGCGTCTTTTTCATTGCTCTTCAGGGCACCCATACAAGCGCGGCGCAGGCCGCGTTTTGTCTTTTCAGGACACTTATGGTTCAGATTACATTGCCGGACGGTTCCCAGCGGGACTTTCCCGGCCCCGTTACCGTCAGCGACGTTGCTCAATCCATTGGTGCCGGCCTGGCCAAGGCCGCGCTGGCAGGGCGCGTCACGCGCGAGGGCGCTGAGCCGCGCCTGGTCGATACCAGCTTTGTGATCGATTCTGATGCGCAACTGGCCATTGTGACAGCCAAAGACCCTGACGGCCTGGATCTTCTGCGCCATTCCACAGCGCACTTGCTGGCTTATGCGGTCAAGGAACTGTTCCCCGAGGCACAGGTCACCATCGGCCCAGTCATCGACAACGGCTTTTACTACGATTTTTCGTACAAGCGTCCCTTTACGCCGGAAGACCTCGCGCTCATCGAAAAGAAAATGACCGAACTTGCGCGCAAGAACGAAACCGTTGTGCGAGAAGAGTGGAAGCGTAGCGACGCCGTCGAATTCTTCCATAGCATCGGCGAACACTACAAGGCCGAAATCATTGCCTCGATTCCGGCTGAAGAAGGCATTACGCTGTATCGCGAAGGCGATTTCATCGACCTGTGCCGGGGGCCACACGTGCCTTCCACGGGCCACCTGAAAGTCTTCAAGCTGATGAGCGTGGCTGGCGCCTACTGGCGCGGCAAGCACGAAAACGAGATGCTGCAGCGCATTTATGGCACGGCCTGGGCCACCAAAGATGAACAGGCCGCTTACCTGAAAATGCTCGAAGAAGCTGAGAAACGCGACCACCGCAAGCTGGGGCGCGAACTCGGCCTGTTCCACATGCAGGAAGAAGCGCCTGGCCTTATTTTCTGGCACCCCAAGGGCTGGACGATCTGGCAGCAGGTCGAGCAATACATGCGCAACGTGTATCGCGATAATGGTTACGAGGAAATCAAGGCTCCGCAGATTCTCGACCTTTCCCTGTGGAAGAAAACCGGCCATTGGGACAACTACGCCGAGAACATCTTCACCACTGAATCTGAAAACCGCATGTACGGGCTCAAGCCCATGAATTGCCCCGGTCACGTGCAGATTTTCAACGCAGGGTTGCATTCCTACCGCGAGCTGCCGATCCGCTATGGCGAGTTTGGCCAGTGTCACCGCAACGAGCCTTCCGGTTCGCTGCATGGCATGATGCGGGTGCGCGGCTTTACTCAGGATGACGGCCATATTTTCTGCACGGAAGATCAGCTGCAGGACGAATGCGCGGCATTTACTGCCTTGCTGCAGAAGGTTTACGCCGATTTCGGCTTTACCGAGATTCTTTACAAAGTGGCAACGCGTCCCGAAAAACGCATTGGCTCCGATGAGGTCTGGGATAAAGCCGAAGAAGCCCTGATGGAAAGCCTGCGGCGTACGGGTTGCGAGTACGAGGTCACACCCGGCGAAGGCGCTTTTTATGGCCCGAAAATCGAATACACGCTGAAAGACGCCATCGGCCGCCATTGGCAGTGCGGCACGATACAGGTGGATTTTTCCATGCCGGAACGCCTGGGCGCTGAATACGTCGATGCCAACGACCAGCGCCGCACGCCGGTCATGCTGCATCGCGCTATCCTGGGCTCCTTCGAACGCTTCATCGGCATGCTGATCGAAAACCATGCGGGTGCGCTGCCAGCCTGGCTGGCGCCCAATCATGTGGCGGTGTGCTGTATTTCCGAGCCATCCGCCGAATATGCTGAAAAAATTACTCTAAGCTTGAAAAAACAAGGGTTTAGAGCCTATGCGGATTTGCGTGGTGAAAAAATCACTCGTAAAATCCGGGAACATAGCATGCAGAAGCTTCCCTATATCCTGGTCGTGGGCGAAAAGGAACGCGAAAACGGCACGGTTGCCGTGCGGGGTCGCGGTGGTGTCGATCTGGGCGTCATGCCGCTCGAACAATTTTCCGAATGCCTGCAGCAGGACATTTCCGCCCGGGTCTGAAGGCGCTATAGTGCGCAGTGACCCGGTCAATTGATTATTCTAGGAGTTGTAGATATCGCAACCGATAAAGCTAATCGCATCAATGGTGAAATCCGTGTACCCGAGGTGCGACTCATTGGATTGGATGGCGAACAGCTTGGCGTCGTAAAAACGTCCGAAGCCCTCAGCCTGTCGGAACAACACGAAGTTGATCTTGTTGAGATCGCGCCCAACGCGACTCCGCCCGTATGCAAGCTCATGGACTATGGCAAGTTCAAGTACCAGGAGCAGAAGCGCCAGGCGGAAGCCAAGGCCAAGCAAAAGGCCATCCAGGTCAAGGAAGTCAAGTTCCGTCCTGGTACCGATGAAGGCGACTACAAGGTCAAGCTTCGCAACCTTAAGCGCTTCCTTGAAGACGGCGATAAGGCGAAGGTGACCCTGCGCTTCCGTGGGCGTGAAATGGCCCACCAGGAACTCGGTATGCGTGTGCTTGAGCGGGTTCGTGACGATCTCGGCGATATGGCTCAAGTCGAGGCCATGCCCAAGCTCGAGGGCCGCCAAATGGTCATGGTTCTGGCACCGCGCAAGAAAGCGGCCAAGCCGGGCGAGGCGTCTTCCTAAGCCTCCCA
>JAAZDZ010000241.1 GCA_012512545.1 Alcaligenaceae bacterium
CCGCCTCAATGCAGTGGATTCGGGTGTTAGCCGCCTGCGCGACATATTCAATAACAGAGGTGGGTGTTTGCATGGTGATGAGCTCAAAGCATCAGAAGATCATCAATAATGATGAAAGGAGTGCCCAGGCGGCAGCGTTCTACCCGGGCTTCCAGCCGGAATGCCCGGGCCAGCACGGCAGGGGCGAGCGCTTCTTCTGCCGGGCCCTGGGCGATGATGCGGCCTTCGTGCAGCACCAGCACCTGATCGGCATAACGCACTGCCATGTTCAAGTCGTGCAGCACAACGACGATAATCAGATTCTGTTCGCCTGCCAGGCGGCGCAACAGCCTCATGACATGGTGCTGGTGATTAGGGTCGAGCGCCGCCAGAGGTTCGTCCAGAAGAAGGGCGCGCGGCTGGTGAAGCAGGGCCTGGGCCAGCCATACCAGTTGTTTCTGGCCGCCAGATAATTCATCCAGATAGCGGGGCAACAGGTCAGTGAGACCCAGATTGGCTGCTGTTGAAGCAATGCGTTGCGCGGCATCTGCGGGCGGGCGCCCTTGGGCATGCAAGGCGACGCGCAGGCAATCGTATACGTTCAGGTGCAGTATGCCGGGCGCGGCCTGGGGAAGATAACGCACGGTTGCCGATCGGCGGGCAGCAGCCAGGGGGCGCAGATCAAGCCCGTCAAGCTCCAGGCGTTCGGCCTGGCAGGGCAGAAAGCCCGCAATGCAGCGCAGCAGGGTGGATTTTCCCGCCCCGTTGGGGCCAGCGACCGCGACCACCTGCCCGCCAGGCAGGGGGCGGGCGCTGAGTCCTTGCAAGACGGGGCGTGTGCCCAAAGCACAATGCAGGTCTTGCAGCAGAAGGGAAGAGGGCGCTGATGCAGGCATGCTCAGTGCTGCCTCCGCCGTGATAGCACCCCAATGAAAAAGGGGATGCCGATCAGGGTGGTGACAATGCCTACGGGTATTTCGATTTGCGTATTGAGTTGCTTGGCGCAGGCCGAAGCCGCCAGCAGAATGAGCGCGCCTGTGCAAGCGCTTGCAGGCAGAAACCAGCGGTGGTCTTCGCCCCACAGGCGTCTGGCGATATGCGGCGCCACCAGGCCGACAAAACCGACCACCCCCACCAGAGCGACAGCCGTCGCGGCCAGCAGGCTTACGCGCAACAATGCCCAGCGACGCACCCGGCGGGTGTCCACTCCCAGGCTGCCTGCGCGCTCTTCGCCAAAGCGTAAGGCCGTCAGGGGCCAGGCTTGCCGCCAGGATGCGATTCCAGTAACCAGCAGCGCGGCCGTGAGAAACGCCACGTCGGGCCAGCGGCTGCTGCTCAGGCTGCCCATCATCCAGTACAGAAGATTCTGCAGGGCAGCAGCGTCCGATACGAGCTGGATCAGCGTCAGCAAGGCGTTGAAGCCAAATACCAGGGCAATGCCCAGCAGGACAATGCCTTGCTGGGCCATTTTCATGCGCCGGGCAGCCTGATCCAGCATCAGGCTACATAAGAGAGCCAGAATGAAGGCGTTGGCGGCGGCGGCATATTGAACCGGAATACCGGGAATATGAACGCCCAGAGCCAGGGATAAGGCGGCGCCCAGGGCGGCCGCCGAAGACACCCCCAGAGTAAAGGGGCTGGCCAGGGGGTTATCCAGCACGGTTTGCATTTCGGCTCCGGCCAGCCCCAGGCTGGCGCCCACCACAATGGCCATCAGTGCCTGAGGCAGCCTTAATTCCCACACGATGAAATGCGCGGTGCTATCCGGCTGCTGCGGGTGGGTCAGGGCATGCCAGACTTCGTGCCAGCTCAAAGCTGCCGCGCCGCTGCCTATGTCGAGCGCCAGGAATGCCAGAATCAGGGCCGCGCTACCCAGCAGCAGGCGGCTGCGGGAAGCGTTGCGGTTGGTTTTTGGCGGATTCAGGCCCTGGACGCCGCGCATCACTACAGAAGCTGCAGCCTGCTCTTGGCGGTTTCTGCCGCATGGGTGTCGGGGTATTCCTGGACGATGCGCTGCAGGCTGGCGCGCGCGCCTTGAAGGTCGTTCAGTTCAACCTGGCTGGCCGCGATGACCAGCAAGGCATCGGGAGCGCGCGGGTTGGCCGGTGCGGCCTTGATCATGTTTTCCAGGCCGGCTATGGAGCCTTTGAAGTCTTTCGTGGCGTAGAGACTGCTGCCGCGATAGAAGCGCGCGTCGTGGACCAGGGCGCTTTGCGGGTAGGACTGAATGAACTGGGTCAGTTCTTTGGATGCTGCCTGGTACTGGCCTGCCCGGAAGTTTTGCATGGCCCGATCGTAAGCGCCTTGTTCGGCCGGGTCGGATACCTGAATGGAAGAGCCGCTGCCCGATGTGTTGGCGGGCTGACTGCGCTGTGATTGATGGCTCAGGCGCTCGACTTCGCCTCGCAGCCGGGCCACTTCCTGTTGCAGGATGTCGATCTGATCAGCTTGCTGGACCCGAATCTGACGGCTTTGGTCAACAAGCGTCTGGAGTTGTTCACGCAGGTCGAGAATGGCGCGCCTGGCCTGGTCGTCGGCAAACGCATGAACGGGAGCGCTGAACAGGCCGACAGACAGCGCGGCGGCCAGTACAGTGCTTCTGAAAAGGGGGAAACTCAGGCTCATTGTGTGTATCCGTCCAAATAAAAAACGCCGCGGTGGGGCATGCCCGCCACGGCGCTACGGCAAACAGCGGTACCGGTATTATTGCTGATAAACGATGTCTGCGCGGCGGTTCTCTGCGTAGTCGGCCTCGGTGTTGCCCATGGCGCGAGGACGTTCCTTGCCAAAGCTGATGGCCTCAACCTGGCTGGCATTGACGCCCAGCAGGCTCATCATGCGCGAAACCGCTTCGGAACGACGCTGGCCCAGAGCCAGGTTGTATTCAGAGCCGCCACGTGCGTCAGCGTGGCCTTCAATGCGAATCCGCTGCTGCGAATTGCTGCGCAGGTAGCCGGAGTGCATTTCGACCACGTTGCGGTATTGCTCGGGAATGCTGTAGCTGTCGAATTCGAAGTACACCTAACGCTGTTGCGCCAGAGGGCTCTGGGGGTTGAACGGGTCCATGATCTGGCCCGTGCTGGCACTGCCCGCTCCGGAGCCACCAGTCGAAGTGCCCGTTTCATCGAGGGGCACGGAACTGCAAGCCGCCAAGGCTACGGTCAGAGCGGCGAGGGTAAGGCTTTTTGCGATGCGCGAGCTCATTGAATTTCCTTTTAAAAGAGAGTCACACGTAATTTAATCAGTAAACGGGCCCCAGACCGGCTCGCGGACTTTGCCGTTGAGCGCCGAAAGGGTCTGGCGCACGCGACCATCAACAGAGGTCACGGCAAGGACGCTGCGGCCATCCTGAACCGAGCTGTAAAGCACTTGCATCCCATTGGGAGCAAAACTCGGTGATTCGTCGTCAGGACCTGCGGTAAGCAGTTGTTCAGAACCACTGGCAAGATCCAGCAGGGCCAGACGGAAAGCACCGTTTCTTCGTGCAACGTACACCAGG
Organism: Alcaligenaceae bacterium; assembly: GCA_012512545.1. Taxonomy (GTDB): domain Bacteria; phylum Pseudomonadota; class Gammaproteobacteria; order Burkholderiales; family Burkholderiaceae_B; genus Yanghanlia. The sequence goes on from JAAZDZ010000241.1 coordinate 3,479, forward strand.
TTGTTACTGTCGGGCGACAGGGTCGGTGAAATATTGTAACTCCCCTGAAAGGTGAGCCGTTGCGCATCGCCACCGGAAACAGGCACGCGGTAAATCTGCGGGCTGCCACCGCGATCGCTGGTAAAAATCAGCGAACTGCCATCGGGCGTATATTGGGGTTCAGTGTCGATCAGCGGGGAACGCATGACGCGCCGCAGGCCCGTGCCATCGAGATTCATGGTGTAGATTTGCGAAATGCCGTCGCGGGAAAGCACCACAGCAAGCTGGTTGCCGTTGGGCGCCCATGCCGGAGCGCTGTTATTGCCCTTGAAGTTGGCGACGGGCGTGCGCTGGCCGCTGGCCAGCGTCTGTACGTACACAACAGGCTTGCCGAGCTCGAAGCTCACATAAGCCAGTTGCTTGCCATCGGGCGACCATGCGGGAGAAATAATCGAGTGTTTGGAGCGCAGCATGACCTGCGGATTCTGCCCGTCTGCGTCAGCAATTTGTAACTCATAGGTGTCGCCGGTTTGCAACACATAGGCAATGCGGGTGGAAAATACGCCGCGCACGCCAGTGATGTGTTCGTAGATGCGATCAGCAATCCGGTGCGACAGGCGGCGCAGTTCGCGCTCGCTGCCGGCAAAAGCGACCGCGTCGATTTGTGTCTGGCGGAGATTGTCTACCAGGCGGTAGCTGATGTTGTATTGACCACCGGCTTCGGTCACGCTGCCATAGGCAAGGTAATCGGCGCCGCGGTTGCTCCATTCGGCAAAGCTGATCTGGCTTTCTGTACCCAGGTTGGCGCCAGTGGCATTGATCAGCCTGAACTGGCCGGAACGAGATAGATCAGAGCGGATGATTTCCGATACGTTGCGGCCTTGGGCGTGGCCGTTGAAATCCGCAATGGCGATGGGGTACTGCGTGGCGCCGACGCCGGAAATATCGACCCTCAATTGGGCCTGGACTTGCGGTGCCGCAAAGGCGACGGCCGCTGCCAGCATGGCACCAGCCCAACTGCGCCATGAAGTGGCATAACTGGTCATATCTGGTTCTCCTGTCAGTCGTACATTTTATGGTCAATGTCCATCCAGCCCGGGTATTTTCCACCGGGCGGAGTGGGCAGGGGGGAGCATCCGAAGACGCCCTTGCGCGCGGCCTCATCGAAGCCGGAATTGCCTGACGAGCGCCTGAGCTGTACATCGCGTACAGTGCCGTCGGGATTCAGGCTCACCCGGAATTGTACTGTCGGATTACTGCCGCTTTGTCTGCTGGGTGGAATATAAGTAGTCGCGCCCCGGATGCAGGCTGCAACCCTGCCAGCATAGCCGGAGTCGCCGCCACCGCCCGCCGCCTGATTGCGGTCGTCCGTGCCGCCGGGAATGCCGGCAGCGCCCAGGGCGTCACCGCGCATGGCGGCACGCAAGGCTTCACGTTTGGCGGCCTCTTCCTTGGCTTTCTTCGCAGCGGCAGCTTTGCGGGCCGCTTCTTCCTTGGCTTTCTTTTCAGCGGCCGCCTTGGCAGCCGCTTCTTCTTTGGCCTTGCGCTCAGCTTCTTCCTTGGCCTTGCGCTCAGCCTCTTCCTTGGCCTTACGCTCGGCTTCTTCCTTGGCCTTACGCTCAGCCTCTTCCTTGGCCTTACGCTCGGCTTCTTCCTTGGCCTTACGTTCAGCTTCTTCCTTGGCCTTACGTTCAGCTTCTTCCTTGGCCTTGCGCTCAGCTTCTTCTTTGGCCTTGCGCTCAGCTTCTTCTTTGGCCTTGCGTTCGGCTTCTTCCTTGGCCTTGCATTCAGCTTCTTCTTTGGCCTTACGCTCGGCTTCTTCTTTTTCCTGCTGGCGCTTGCGTGCTTCCTCAAGCGCGATCTCAGGGTCGGGTTCCGGCTCGGCTTCGGGCACCGGGGGTGTGGTCACGGGCTCCGGCTCGGGTTCAGGCAGGGGCTCGGGTGCGGGCTCAGGCTCTGGAGCCGGTTCTGGTTCAGGTACGGGCGTTGGTTCCGGCTCAGGTTCGGGTTCGGGCGCAGGTTCCGGCTCGGGCTCCTCTGTGGTTTCCTCTTCTTCAATGGGCTCTTCGGGCTGGGCGTCGGGCGATACGCCGTCCGTCCATAGCTCTACCTGCACCGGCAAAGGTGTGGAAGGCGTGGAGACAAAGCCCACCAGCATGAAGGCGAACAGCAGGGCATGTATGCCAATGGCATAGCCGAATGACCGCCGTTCCTCGCGTTGCTCTTGCGTGAGGGGGTGGGTTCTTTCAGAGGTGTTGCGCTTGAAAACTGACATCAACGGAATGGCATCGACGCCTACGGTTGGTCGGCTTGCACGCCGCCATGCTGATCCACCAGCAGGCCCAGGCGGGTAATGCCGCTGCTGCGAAGATCGTCCATGATTTTCATGACGGTTTCGTAAGGCACCCGCCCATCTGCTGAAATCACGACAGGCGTGTCGGCTGTCAGGATGGCCTGAACATGGGATACAAGGTTTTCAGCGGATACCGGCTCAAGCTCGTTGCCGGAATCTCGCAGGCGCACCGAGATCGCGCCGCCTTCGTCCACCTGCACTTCTATCGGCTTGACGGGGACATCAGATGCCCGCCCTACGGATGGCAGTTCAATGACTCCTGGCGTGATCATGGGGGCTGTCACCATGAAGATCACAAGCAGCACCAGCATGACGTCGATGTATGGGACGACGTTGATTTCGTTCTTCAGCCGGCGGGTGCGGTTCCCGCCATTGCGTATGGAAGGCATCAGCGCACCTGGCGTTGGAGAATGTTCAGGAATTCGTCGATGAAGGAATCGAAGCGGATGGAAAGCCGGTCGATTTCGTTGGTGTAGCGGTTGTACGCGACCACGGCGGGAATGGCGGCGAACAGGCCGATGGCCGTGGCGACCAGCGCTTCGGCAATGCCGGGAGC
>JAAZDZ010000242.1 GCA_012512545.1 Alcaligenaceae bacterium
AATGGCGATGATCCAGTGATTGATGCGCTGGCTGGTGGAATAGCGCTGGATCGTCCGTGGTTCGGTCACGTTATTCATCCATGAACTCCTTGGCTTTGCGTTCGTCTTCCTCGTCCGTCTCGTTGGGCCCGGTACGGATGTAGTGGAAGAAGCCGGTCAGGACGGCAAGCGCCATGGCGGCCACCCCAAGCGGTTTGGCGATGCCCTTCCAGACACCCACCATGGGGCTGATTTCCGGGTCTTTGGGAAGATCACTGTACAACCCGGGGCGATCGGCATGGTGCAGCACATACATGACGTGAGTGCCGCCCACGCCAGCCGGGTCGTAGAGACCCGCATTATCGAAACCGCGCGATTTGAGATCAGTGATGCGGCCTTCGGCGTGGTGAATCATGTCTTCCTTGGTGCCGAAGACAATGGCGCCGGTAGGACAGGTCTTGACGCAGGCGGGTTCCTGGCCCACCGCCACGCGGTCGGAGCACAGAGTGCACTTGTAGGCTTTGTTGTCCTTGTCGGAAAGCCGTGGGATGTCGAACGGGCAGCCGGTGATGCAGTAGCCGCAGCCAATGCAGTTTTCTTCGTGGAAATCCACGATGCCGTTGTGATACTGGACGATGGCCCCAGGCGCCGGACACGCCTTCAGGCAGCCTGGGTCTTCGCAGTGCATGCAGCCGTCCTTGCGGATCAGCCATTCGAGGTCGCCCGCGTTGTTCTCGTATTCGGAGAACCGCATGAGCGTCCAGGATTGATCGGTGAGATCCGCAGGGTTGTCATACACCCCCACGTTGGTGCCGATTTCATCCCGGAGGTCGTTCCATTCCATACAGGCCACCTGGCACGCCTTGCAGCCAATGCATTTGGTGGTGTCAATCAGTTTGGCGACGCCGCCACCCACCTGTTCCTCACGCACGCCCGGGGGCGGCGTGGTGGTGGCGGAGCGTCGCTTGATGTCCAGAGATTGCAATGACATGGTTTACGCTCCTAACTTTTCGACCTTGACCAGGAAGGATTTGAATTCAGGCGTATAGGTGTTGCCGTCGCCCACCGATGGCGTCAGGGTGTTGGCCAGAAAGCCTGGCTTGGCCAGCCCGACAAAGCCCCAGTGCAGAGGGATGCCGACCTGATGCACGGTTTTTCCTTCCACCGTCAGCGCCTTGATGCGCTTGGTGACAACCGCCACGGCCTTGATGTAACCGCGGTTGGAGGACACCTTGACGCGTTCGCCATGCGCAATGCCCAATTCGTTTGCCAGGGCGTCGCCGATTTCCACGAATTGCTCGGGCTGCAGAATGGCGTTGAGCCTGACGTGTTTTGTCCAGTAATGGAAGTGTTCTGTCAGGCGATAGGTGGTTCCGACGTGGGGGAAGTCTTCCACCTTGCCCATGGCGGCGAGATCCTGTTCAAAGACGCGGGCAGCGGGGTTGCTGATTGCCAGCTTGTTGTCAGGGAACAGGGGGTTGTAGCCCACTGGCGTTTCAAACGGCTCGTAGTGCACCGGGAACGGCCCTTCGGCCATGCCACGGCGGGCGAAGAAGCGCGCCGTGCCTTCGGCGTTCATGATGAAGGGCCCCATGCCGTCAGCCGGGTGTTCATCCGCCTTGAAGTCGGGCGTATCGGCACCCACCCAGGCTTTGCCATTCCAGTACACCAGGGGCCTGCGGGGATCGAACGGTTTGCCGGAGGTGTCGGCCGAAGCGCGGTTGTACAGGATGCGGCGGTTGGCGGGCCAGGACCAGGCCCATTTCAGCGTCTGACCAATGCCGGTCGGGTCGCTGTTGTCGCGCCGAGCCATCATATTGCCTTCGGATGTCCAGCTGCCAGAGTAGATCCAGCATCCGCAGATCGTTGTGCCATCGTCGCGCAGCTCGCCAAAGCCGGAAAGCTGCTCGCCGGCCTTGCGCAAGACGCGCGCAGGCCGGGAAGGGTCGGTTTCCTCGACGAGATCAACCAGTGCCCGCCCGTTCATTTCCATGGCCAGGTCTGCAGCCGTGGGGTTGAATGGCGTGGCATAGGGCCAGGACAGATTGAGGATAGGGTCGGGGAACGTGCCGCCTTCTTCCTCGTACAAGGCCCTGATGCGCTGGTAGATAAGCGCCATGATTTCGATGTCGCTCTTGGCTTCGCCTGGGGGTTCGGCGCCTTTCCAGTGCCATTGCAGCCAGCGGCCTGAGTTCACCAGCGCGCCTTCTTCTTCGGCGAAGCAGGTGGTGGGCAGCCGGATGACTTCGGTCTGGATAGATGCTGTATCTACATCGTTGTGTTCGCCGACATTGCGCCAGAACTCGGAGGTTTCCGTTACCAGCGGGTCCATGATGATCATGAACTTGAGTTTGGAGAAAGCCTCGATGAGCTTGCGCTTGTAGGGCGCGGCAGCCAGGGGGTTGAAGCCCTGACAGATATAGCCTGTCATTTTGCCCTGGTGCATGAGCTCGTAGGCTTGCAGCATATCGTAGGAACGATCCATTTTGGGCAGGTAATGATAGGCCCAGTCGTTGCCCGCATGCGCTGCGTCGCCGTACCAGGCTTTCATGAGACTGACGTGGAACTTGTTGTAGTTCTGCCAATAGCTCAGTTGATTGGGGCGCAGGGGTTGTGGAGCGCGGTTGCGGATGTAGTCGTCGTAGGATTGCTCGTGGTCGGCGGGCAGATTCAGGTAGCCCGGCAACAGGTTGGACATCAGGCCGATGTCGGTCAGGCCCTGAATGTTGGAGTGCCCGCGCAGCGCGTTCATGCCGCCGCCCGCGATGCCGATATTGCCCAGCAGCAACTGCACCATTGCGCCAGTGCGTATCATCTGCGAACCGACGGTGTGTTGAGTCCAGCCCAGCGCATACATGATGGTGCCCGCGCGATCGGGGGTGGACGTAGAGGCCAGCATTTCGCACACCTTGAGGAATTTATCCTCGGGCGTGCCACAGGCCCGCGCCACCATTTCCGGCGTATAGCGCTCGTAGTGCTTCTTGAGCAACTGGTACACCGAGCGGGGATGTTGCAGGGAAGGGTCGGTTTTTACGTAGCCGTCTTCGCCGAGTTCGTAATCCCAGGAGCTGGCGTCGTACTTGCGGATTTCCTCGTTGTAGCCGGAATACAAGCCGTCGTTGAAGTTGAAGTCTTCGCGGACGATGAACGACATATCGGTGTAATTGCGCACGTACTCGTGCTGGATTTTGTCGTTTTCCAGCAGATAGCGTATGACGCCGCCCAGGAAGACGATGTCAGTGCCGGTACGGATGGGCGCGTAGAAGTCAGCCACGGACGCGGAGCGTGTGAAGCGAGGATCGACGACGATCAGCTTCGCATTGTTGTGCGCCTTGGCCTCGGTGACCCACTTGAACCCGCAAGGGTGCGCTTCAGCGGCGTTGCCGCCCATGATGAGAATGACATCGGCGTTTTTGATGTCAACCCAATGGTTCGTCATCGCTCCACGGCCAAACGTCGGGGCAAGACCTGCCACCGTAGGGCCGTGTCAGACACGTGCTTGGTTGTCGAATGCCAGTGTGCCCATGGCGCGCACGACTTTGTGCGTGATATAGGCGACTTCGTTGGAACTGGCTGATGCTGCCAGCATGCCGGTGGTGAGCCAGCGGTTGACGATCTGCCCTTCGTCGTTGCGTTCAACGAAGTTGGCATCGCGGTCGTCTTTCATGTGGCGCGCGATGCGGGTAAGGGCGTCGTCCCAGGAAATGCGTTCCCATTTATCGGAGCCGGGCGCCCGGTATTCGGGGTGTGTCAGGCGATTGGGGCTGTTGATGAAGTCTGTCAGACCCGCGCCCTTGGGACAGAGCGTGCCGCGGTTGACCGGGTGATCGGCATCACCCTCAATGTGTACGATGCGCGCCTTGGCGTTTTTGGCACCGTCGCCCAGGCTGTACAACAGAACGCCACAGGCTACTGAACAGTAGGGACAGGTGTTGCGCGTTTCTGTCATGCGCGCAAGCTTGTATTGGCGGACTTCAGCCATCGCCGGAGCGGGGGCAGCGCCCAGTAAAGTGAGACTGGAGCTCGCCAATGTGGTGCCTGTCACCTTGAAGAATTGCCGCCGACTTACTTTAAGCATGGGCTCCTCCGGGTGCTTGAAAACCAGTGTCCGGTTTATTCAATACACAGACTTATCTTTGGTGCCTGGACTGACCATGCTGCCGAAGGTAAGAGCACAACTCATCACGCTGGGACACTGGAGATGTGCGGGAGCCGCTTGTTTTTATTGTATCGACCCCGTCTCGACTCAGTATAAAGGTGAAGGCGCCCTCGTCCCATGGATTAACCCTTATTTTCAAGTGGAAATATACCGTTGCGCGATACGCTTTCTCTCTATGCGAGGAAGCAGAGTCAGGGCAGAAGTTCAGAAAATCTATTCCGGTTTTGAGTCTGCCACTGTCTGCATGGCCTGGCCGATCAGCTGTTCTCCTTTTTCCAGCAAAGCGTGGCTGGCGCCGAGTACGTCGCGTTTATCCTTGTTCTGGCTGAGCTTGGATTTGCCTTCGATCCGGGTGATCTCAATTTCGATGCCGACAATCGCCTGCAGCATGGCATCAATGTATTCGGGAGGGCTGTCAGTCATTTTCCAAGGCACAGGCAAGGAAGCCTCATGCGCGCGGGTCAGCCTGGCCACCAGGCCCCGCACATAACGCTCGTCGTCGCGGATGGTGGCTTTGCCATGGACGTGGGCCACCTGATAATTCCAGGTGGGAACCTGTTTGTGAAACTCCTGCTTGCTGGGATACCACTGAGGCGAGATGTAAGCATCGCCCGCACGGAACACGACCAGGACATCGCTGCCGGTGGCGATATCCTGCCAGACGGGGTTGTTACGCGCCACATGGCAATGCAGGGTGCCGTTTTCCCCTTGGGCTGTGTTCAGCTCGAATGGAAGATGATTGGCATCCAGCCCGGCCCTGCCGTGTGTGATCAATACCCCCAGGGGGTGTTGCCTGATCAGCTCGTGGAGTACATTGCTTCGAGATTCAGCGAAATGAGATGGGGTGTACATGTTTGAGGATGACTCCGCGCAGTCGTCGTTGCGTCACGACCTTCATGATAAATGGCCGCAGGCTGAAAGCGTGGAAGACTTTCAGCATAATCTGGCGGCGGTACATGCGCGTATTCTAAATGCCTGCCAGCGGGTTGGCCGGAACCCCGCTGAGGTGCGTTTGCTGCCCATCAGCAAAACCAAGCCGGCAGCCGCCCTGCGCCTGGCTTATGCGGCAGGTTGCCGCTTCTTTGGCGAGAACAAGCCGCAGGAAGCCTACGGGAAATGGCAGACCATGCAGGATTTGACCGATCTGCAGTGGTCGGTGGTGGGGCATTTACAGACCAACAAGGCCAGGCTGGTGGCGCGCTTTGCCACCGAGTTTCAGGCTTTGGACAGCTTGAGGGTGGCAGAGGCGCTGGAGCGGCGCCTGCAGCTTGAAGGGCGCTCGCTGGATGTCTTCGTGCAGGTGAACACGTCTGGCGAAGCGAGCAAATATGGTCTGCCTCCCGATGAAGTGGCGGCTTTCCTGCGTGAACTTCCCGCTTTTTCCGCGCTCAGGGTGCGCGGCCTCATGACGCTTGCCGTGTTTTCAGCAGAGGCTGAACAGGTGCGCAGATGCTTTGTGCTGTTGCGCGAACTGCGTGAACGGCTGCGGCAGGAGGCGCCCGCCGACATCGGTCTGGAAGAGCTGTCAATGGGCATGTCGGGCGATTTCGAGGTGGCGATTGAAGAAGGCGCCACGTTTGTGCGGGTGGGGCAGGCCATTTTTGGGGCGCGGGCGACGCCGGACAGTTATTACTGGCCGACGCCGCAGTCATAGCCGGGGAAGGGCTCTACAAGCTGAACTCTTTGAGTATGGCTTCGGTATGCTGGCCCAGATAAGGCGCTTCGCCGGGTGCTTCCTGATGGCTGCCGTTGCCTGGCAAGCCTGGCAGTGGCAGCTCGCCTATTCCTGTCTGCTGCAGCGGGCTGAACAAGCCTGAATGCAGGGCCTGGGGGTTGTTGCACAGAGCGCGCGGGTGGTTCACGCGCCCGAACAGGACGTCATTGTCGGCCAGTGCGTTTTCCCAGTATTCCAGCGTGTTGCCTGCCAGTGCGGCGGCCACCCGCTTGTTCAATTCGGCTGCACGGGGCATGCGTCCGGCGCTGCTGCGAAGCCCGGGGTCGGTCAGCCAGTCGTCAAAGCCCAATGTGGCTGCCAGGCGCTGGAACATGGCGTCGTTCAGCATACTGATGTACAAGGGGCCGTCCTGGGTTTCGAAAATGCCGGTCGGCGCATTGAAGACGCTGGATTCCGCATTGGGAAACATGGCGTCGTCCAGCACAATGTAGGATTGCAGTGCTGCGCTGGCCTGCAGCATGGAAACCTGTATATGGCGGCCCTGGCCGGTCAGGGCCGCGCGATACAAGGCGGTGCCGACGCTCTGCGCGGCGTACATGCCGGTGGTCAGATCAATCAGAAAGAAACCAATGCGGCGCGGCTGGCCCGTTGCCGCATCGCGGTTCACGTGCATCAGGCCGCTGACCGCCTGCATGGTGGTGTCCAGTGCCGGCAACTGGGCCATGGGGCCTTCCGGCCCGTAGCCTGAAATTGATACATAGATCAGTTTCGGGTTGTCGCGGGCAAGCGCCTCGTAGCCTGCGCCCATGCGTTCAGCGACTCCGGGCCGGAAATTCTGGATGACAATGTCGGCCTGTGCCGCCAGACGCTGCAAGGCGGCGCGGCCTTCTGGCGTGCGGGTATCCAGCACTACGCTTTCCTTGCCTGCGTTATAGGCAATGGAAATCGCCGTGTGGCCGTCACGGGCGCGGCCCATCTGACGGCTCCAGTCGCCGGTTGGCGGTTCTACCTTGATGACCCGCGCACCCTGCTGGCGCAGCAACAGGCCGCAATAAGGGCCTGCGATGCCCTGGCTGAGGTCAAGGACGGTGAGGCCATCCAGCAAGGGCGGCTCCTTCTTATCTGCCTGCGTCATGCGTGGCTCCCGATATCCAAAATGACTTTTCCAACTGAACGACGCTCCATCACCGTGTCGATGGCCTGTTCCCACTGACTGAATGGAAAGTGCTGAGTTCGGGGGGGAGGCAGTTTGCCTTCGGCCACGGCGGCCAGAATCTTGCTGACCACGTCCTGCACGGGTGCGGCGTAGGTGGCGCGTTCGTCTGTCAGGCCCCAGCCGATGTAGTACCCATAATTGAAGCCGATAAGCGAGACGTTTTTCACCAGAAGCAGGTTGGCAGCCGCAGTGGGAATGCGGCCGCTGGCAAAGCCTATGACCAGCAACCGGCCTTCTGGAGCGATGCAGCGCAGCGAGGCGTCGAACAGATCGCCGCCGACAGGGTCGAAGACGATGTCCGCGCCGCCCTTGGGGCACAGGGCTTTGACGCTCTGCGCCAGCTCATCGGCCTGGGAAGGCAATACATGATGCGCGCCGTTTTCCAATGCGGCGGCGCGTTTGGCTTCGGTGCTGGCGGTGGCGATGACCCGCGCACCCATCAACCGGCCGATCTGCAC
>JAAZDZ010000243.1 GCA_012512545.1 Alcaligenaceae bacterium
AACTGGCCCAAAACCGCCCCCTGTATTCGCCATGGCTGACGTATTCCGAAGAAACAGACAAGGAACTGGCTATTCTGAGAATGGCCGCCCGATGCCGCGCCCGCTTCGGCCCGCGCGCCATCGAACAGACCATTATTTCGCATACCGAAACCCTGAGCGATCTGCTGGAAGTGCTGGTTCTGCAGCAGGAAACCGGCCTGCTGCGTCCAGACGCCCTGCAGCCCGGCACCGGACAACCCGCACCTGGCAACGCGGAGGAAGAACGCGAAACTTTACTGGCAGCGGGCCTGATGGTCGTCCCCCTGTTCGAGACTATCCCCGATCTGGAGCGCGCCGCGGAAATCATGGCCGGCTGGCTGGATCTTCCTGAAGTCAAACAACGCGTACACGGCGTTCAGGCGGGCATACAGGAAGTCATGCTGGGCTATTCGGACAGCAACAAGGATGGCGGCTACCTGACATCGAACTGGTCGCTGTATTGTGCCGAGCGCGAACTGGTCAAGGTGTTCCAGAAGCGCGATACACGGCTGCGCCTGTTCCATGGCCGGGGCGGTTCCGTGGCACGGGGCGGCGGCCCCAGCTTCGAGGCCATCATCGCCCAGCCGCCCGGCACGGTGAACGGGCAGATCCGGCGCACCGAGCAAGGCGAAGTGATCCAGGGCAAATACAAAGACGCTGAAGTCGGCCGCTGGCACCTGGAAAACATCGTGGCTGCCACGCTGGAAGCCAGCCTGACACCTGCGGCGGAGGCCGCCAGCGTAGAAAATGAACGTCTGGACAAATACTTCAGCGCCATGAACTGGATGTCGGAGCAGTCCCAGGCCGCTTACCGCGACCTCGTGTACGGCACTCAAGGCTTTACCGAGTATTTTTTCGCAGCCACCCCCATCAGCGAGATCGCGGAACTCAATATCGGCTCCCGCCCCGCCGCACGCAAATCGACGCAGCGCATTGAAGACCTGCGCGCCATTCCCTGGGGCTTCTCGTGGGCCCAATGCCGCCTCATGCTGACCGGCTGGTACGGCGTGGGCACCGCCCTGAAGCGCTATGTGGACGAAGGGTGTGACGGCGCTCCAGCCACTGAACAGGCCCGCCTGGAACAGCTGCAGGCAATGGCACGCGAATGGCCGTTCTTCCGCAGCCTGCTGTCCAATATGGAACAGGTGCTGGCCAAGACCGACCTGACCATCGCCCGCCGCTATTCCCTGCTGGTGGCAGACAAGCAGCTGCGCGAACACATCTTCCAGAGCATGGAAAACGAGTTCCACACCACCTTGTCGATGTTCCGCAAGGTCAGCGGTCACGATCTGCTGGAACGCGACCCGCAACTGGCGGCTGCGCTGCTGGAACGCTTTGCCTATATCGACCCGCTCAACCACCTGCAAGTGGAGCTTCTGCACCGCCACCGCAGGAGCGGCCCGAAGAGGTCCAACGAAAATGACGCGGAAAGCCAGAGCCAGCGCGCCATTCACATGACCATCAACGGCATTGCCGCAGGGCTGCGCAACTCGGGTTGAGCAGCCCGCGGGCTCAACTTACGCGGCAATCACGCAACAGCACGGTGCCCACGACTCCGGTCTGGCCGCCGTGCGTACCCGCATAGCGGTCGGACACCGTCCCGTAGTTGCCGCTTTGCGCGGCACCTACCGGGGCGGCCTGCGTCAGCATGTCGCCGTCCACGTCCTCTACATTGTCAATATCGAAGGCGCCGGTGGTCCAGGTGTAGCCCGCTCCCCGGAAGGTATTGGCCACCATATCGGCGTGGTTGCTGGTCACACGCACCATTTCTACCGCCTGATTCATATGCACCACACGCGCCGACAGCGCCTCTGTACCCTGAAACGTATACTGAACCGTCAAGGGCTGCTCCCCACCCGGCCCGCATTCGTACTCAACCATTTTCTGAGTCAGTTCGCGGCTGTCGGAAGAGCCTGCGCAACCCGCCAGCGCAATCGTGGCCACACTCGCAAAAATCAATGTGGGGATTCTGTTCATCGCATACACTCCTTTGTTCACACAACGTCCATGCGGACTTGACGAATATCAACCCAGCATGTGCCGTGCCATGCAAGGATGAAACGTTTACTTTCCTGACTGCTTTCATGAAAACGCCAGAACTGCAATCCGTGCTGACCGGCCTGATAAGCATGATTCAAATGAGCCTGAGTTCACTACGCGATACCTTTACCAGCCATTCGCATTCGCGCGATTTTGCGTATGCGCGCGGAGACTATCTGCGCAACCGCGTCGTGATAGTCGGAACGGTTTTTCTTGCACTGCTGCCTTTCTGGGCCCTGGTCGACTGGCTGATGCTGCCTGCCGCCAGTCTCAGCACCGCCCTGGTGGCGCGGGGAGTGATGCTGGTTGCCCTGCTGCTTATCATTCTGCTGGCCTACTACAGCAAGGCCCGCCTGCAACAGGCGCGGCTGTCGGCGGGGCTGATACTCGTCACACCCGCCGTTTTCTACGCTGTGGTGCTGTTCACGGTTTCAAACGAAACCACCTCTCTGATCGGCTATAGCTTCATTCCCTACATGCTGGTGGCCATGCTGGCCATCTTTCCCTTCACCCTGAGCGAATCTGCCCTACTGGGCGGCGGGCTCATCCTGCTGGAAGCCTACGCGCTGCATATCGCCGGGGTGCTTCTCACGGCCGAGGGCCTGCAGGCCATCTGGCTGCTGGCGGCATTGTTGAGCATTTCCATCACTGCCAACTATTTTCAGCTTGGGCTGATGCTGCGCCTGTATCGGGAAGCCACGCACGATCCGCTCACCAGCCTGCTCAACCGGGGCGCCCTGGCCCGCACCATGGAACAGCTCACCACGCGCGAACCCGATGCCCCGCGCGCCTTGCTCATGATGGATCTCGATCACTTCAAGCGCATCAACGATAACCATGGCCACGCTTTTGGCGATGACGTGCTGCGTAATTTCGCCGGCATCCTGAGGCGCTCCCTGAGGCCCAACGATCTGGCAGCCCGTTACGGCGGCGAAGAATTCGTCGCCGTCCTGGTCAACACCGATAAAGCGGCTGCGATGGCAATCGCGGAAAGCATCCGCACCCAGACCGAAGCCTCGGCCATCAACAACTATGACGGCGAAACTGTCAGCTACACGGTAAGCATTGGCGTAGCGTCCTTCCAGCCCGGCGAAGGCTTTGAAAGCGCAGCCATGCGGGCTGACAACCGGTTGTACGAAGCCAAGGAAATCTCCCGGAACTGTGTTGTAGGGGTCTGAGGCGGCTGCGGCAGGCGGGCGGCAGTGCCCCCGGCTGCTGCGGTATCATAATGATTGCCCGCCAGCCTTTTTGCAGCACTATGCCTTCCTCGCAGCACTCTGTCGCCTCTCCCCCTCCGCTGTCCGTTTTCAACCTCACCATGCCTGTTGCCATGGGTTATATCCCGCTGGGGATGGTGTTCGGCTTCCTGTTTGTGCAAGCCGGAGCCAGCTGGTTCATGGCCGTGCTCACCAGCCTGGTGGTCTATGCGGGCGCCGCGCAGTACATGATGGTGCCCATGGTGGCGACCGGCATGCCAGTCAGCGCCATTGCCCTGGCGACCTTACTGGTCAACCTGCGGCATATCTTCTATGGCCTGTCGCTGCTTGACTCCTTCCCCCGCAATTTCTTGTTGCGCTGGTATACCGCCTTCGCCCTGACAGACGAAACCTATTCCGTTCTCACTACCCTGCCGCGCGGCACCCCTGCGCGCCGCATGGCGTTGCTGGCCCTTCTGAACCAGGGATGGTGGGTGCTGGGCACTTTACTGGGCGCGTTGATCGGCGCCCAGGCCAAAGCCCCTCTGGACGGGCTGGATTTCGTTCTGTGCTCGCTGTTCGCCGTGCTGACCGTTGAACAGTGGCGGGCACGCAGCAGCCCCTTGCCGCTCTGGACCGCCGTGGTGTCCTATGCGCTGGCAGCGGCCATTGCGCCCAGACATGCGCTGGTACTGGCGATTGTGCTGAGCATCGCCGTGGGCGTGATCGCCTACAAGAAGGAGAAACGCTGAAATGAACGATACTGCTTACCTGCTGGCAGTCATTGCTGCCATGGGTGCCGTAACTTTCGCGCTGCGCGCTCTACCCTTTCTCAGCGCCCATTGGCTGCGCCGCTCGCCCGTCGTGCAGCACCTGGGGCGCTTTCTGCCGCTGGCCATCATGGCGTTGCTGTTGGTGCATTCCGCCAGCAGCGCCGCCCGCGAACATGCCACCGGCCCCTGGCCTGAACTGTTGTCCATTGCTCTGACCTGCCTGCTGCAATGGCGCAGCCGCAACCCCTTGCTCAGCATTGTGCTTGGCACCGCCGTTTACGTCCTGCTGCGCAACTGGCACTGAAGCCCTGGCGCCAAGAAAACCTGGCCCTAAAACAGAGGCTTCGTGGGGCAGGCGCCTGCTCTCAGCAAGGGATCTTGCCGGTAATACTGACTGAGCAAGGCATACCAGTCGGGGTAAGCGTCGGCTAACGGTGCCGGATTCACGAAAAAGGCTTCCGAACTGACGGCAAAGAATTCCGCCTCGTCGGTTGCCGCATAAGGGTCGAGCGGCAGTGTCTGATACCACGGCGCCGCAGCGTCGGATTCCGGGTCCACATCGGCGGGAATGGCCGCCTCGACCTGATCCAGCCTGTCGCAGAAGTCCGCAAAGACCGCATCCAGCGAGCGCTTCCACATGCGGGGCGTCAACTGCGGCCCATGCTGCCCCAGCCAGGGTATGCCATCGGCCTCGCTATGGTAGAGATCCAGCTTGTGGGCGAATTCATGAATGACAACGTTGAGATCCGGCCTCAGACCGGGGCCGCAATCTTCCCATGACAGGATGACCGGCCCTCCCTCCCATGCCTCGCCAGCGGCTTCCTGCATGTATTCGTGCACCACACCGCTTTCATCCATTTCGGCCCGGGGGATAAGAAAACCGCCCGGATAGATGATGATTTCTGTCCAGCCTTCATAAACGGCCGGGTCGAGGTTCATGATCGGCAAAGCCGCCTGCACTGCGACAGACAACGACATTTCAGGGGTAACGGGCAGACCATGGGCGCCACTAAAGCGCTTGCTGGCCAGCAACCACGCAACCCGCTGGCGCAGAGATGCTTCTTCCTCGGAGCTTAAACCCGCCAGAAAATAATGCTGCGCCAGCACTGCGGCCCATTGCGCTGGCTCAATCGCCGCCAGTTCGCGCTCGACACGCGCAGGCCGCGCGCCTTTACCCAACAACCATCGAAGCATAGTGTCGTTCCATTGTCCTGAGCAACGATACGGCTTGACCTCATGCGATAGAATCCAGGCAGGATTGCAGGGCTGCGGCAATATGCAGCTTCACACAACAGGAGAAAAAAGTGAGTGTACACGCAGAAGTGCGCCGTATCAGCGTCCCCCAACTGACCGCTTACAAAGGGCAGAAGAAAATAGCGGCCCTGACCGCCTACAGCGCGCCGATCGCCCGGCTGCTGGACGCTCATCTCGACATGATACTCGTGGGCGACTCCACCGCCATGGTCGGCTACGGCATGCCCGATACGCTCTCCATTACCGCTGAAATGCTTACAGCCCATGCCAGGGCCGTGGTGAATTCCACCCAGCAGGTCTGCGTGGTGGTGGACATGCCTTTCGGCAGTTATCAGGAGTCGCCAGAAGCCGCATTCCGAAACGCGGTCGCCATGATGGCAGGCAGCGGTGTCCAGGCCGTGAAAATAGAAGGCCCGGCGGCTTTGGCGCCCACCACGCGCTTCATGGTCGAGCGCGGCATTCCGGTTCTCGCCCATGTGGGCCTGATGCCCCAATACATGAATGTCATGGGCGGCTTCAAGGCGCAGGGTTTCAGCGAAGAAGTCGCAGAACGCATTGTGGAAGACGCTCTGGCGCACCAGGAAGCGGGCGCCTTCGCCGTGGTTCTGGAAGGCATCACCGAAGCCCTTGGGCGCCGCATTACCGAAACCCTGTCCATTCCCACCATCGGCATCGGCGCCTCGCCCGCCTGCGACGGCCAGATTCTTGTCACTGAAGACATTCTGGGCCTGAGCGGTTCGCGCATTCCCAAGTTTGCCAAGCAGTTCGCCGATGTGGGCTCAGTGATCAGCGGCGCGGCGCAACAATATGCCAGCGATGTGCGCGAAGGCCGCTTTCCGGGCCTGGAGCACTGCTTCGGCGTAAAGAAATAAGCGTAAACCCCTGTTTTTACTGAGCCTTATTGCTGCGCCGTTCTGCAATACGCACGATCACATACGCGATCAGCGCGAACAAGAACACCACCAGGTACATCCATGCCATGCTTTGCAGGCATTCGATGACAGTGCGGTAGATTTCGAGTGTCCAGCGCTCGGCGGTCAGCGTCAGGGGCTGCCCGCCGCCTTCCGGCAGGCGTTCCGGCTGGATATAGCGTTCCAGGGAATAAATCCGCACGCCCCCCGAGACGCCCACCACCAGCGCGGCAAACGTAATGTAACGGTGCCAGGCCGCACTGATGCTGTCGTCGATGATGCGATCAAGAATGCCGCGGACAGGGCGGCTGAACGCCTTCACAACCGCAATTGATACGGCCAGCGCAATGACGAAAGTGGCAAAAAGCAGTGAAAAAAACATGGTGAGGCTCCCGGCAGTGTCCTGTTTGAACAGGACACCTGGCTGCGCGCTGCGGAATCAGCGCATATAACGCAATAAACGCCCTTTATAAGCCATACCGCCGTCATCCATGGCAATTTCCTCTATGCGCTCCTGTTCAGCCAGTTCAAAGCCATAGGTAGCCATCTGCCGGGTAAAAGCAGGCCGGTGACCGCGATCGGGGTCGATGATCCAGACTTCCGCCTGGGCTGCGGCGTGGTCATCAATGAAAGCAGCCAGGTGCATCGGCGCATCGCGATCATAAAGCAGATCACTGCCCAGAATGAGATCGTATCGGGCAGACAGGGATTCAGCCCCTGTATCGCTGATGCAGACTTCACGCGCTTCGCCCCACTGGCCGTGGCGGTACTTGATGGGGGTGATATC
>JAAZDZ010000244.1 GCA_012512545.1 Alcaligenaceae bacterium
CAGCCAACATTGAAACGCCGGAACAAGCAGCCAGCATCCAGACAATTGCCGATGCGACAGCCGACAATACCGCCGACTCTCCAGGCCTGGCTTTCATCACCTGGCTGCGCCACGCCATTCTTACCCGGAAAATCCTGTTGAACGCCGCCAAGGCACTCGTTCACACCGTTGACGACACCATTTTCCTCGTCAGCCCCGGCATTTTCATGCGTTACGCCCAGGAGCACCCACACCTCGCAGCCCAGGCTAAAGCGCAAGAAATACCCGATTGGCAGTGGGTGCAAAAACAATTTGAAAAATCCCGGTTACATCGCAAGCAACCCGATGGCCTGAATATCTGGACATGCGAAGTCAGCGGCCCACGCAAAAGCCGACGCTTGCACGGCTATCTGCTGCAATCCTTTTCCTCTGTGTTAGATGACCCAATCCCCAATAATCCCTTCCTTGCCGTTCTGACCAAAACAAGTAACTGACGTTTATTCCGTATCACCAAATGAATGAAATAGAAACGTAAAAGCCCATTACCATCCAGCCATAAGCTGTAGCAGGTGAACCCGTACCGTTGTGCTACGTCGTAGAAAATGGATGGTTGCCATGAGCCCTTCGCATTTCAATAAGCTATGCCGTCATACCTGCGGCATCTGTATTCAGGCTTCGAGTCATATTGAAGCCGTATTTTTGTTTACAGAGAGAAGAACTCATGGAGATACGTCATCTGCGCTGCTTTCTCGCCCTGGTCGAAGAACAGCATTTCACCCGCGCCGCCGAACGCATGTTCATCGAACAGTCGCCGTTCTCGCGCAACATCAAAGAACTGGAAGAACGCCTGGACTCCCAACTGTTCGAGCGTGACCGAAGAAAAATCCGCCTGACACCCGCCGGTGAAGCACTGCTGCCTTACGTCCGGCAGTTATTTGTCATGCTCGAACACGCCGCCCTCAACGTGCAGGCCATCGGCAGCGGCCAACATCAAATCGTGCGCATCGGCGTATCGGAAGGTGCCTTACAGCCAAGGCTCGCGGCCTTGCTATCCGCATTACATGCAGAAGAAGGCAGCTACCAAGTCCGACTGTTTGACCTGACCCTGAGTGACCAAATCTACGGCCTGCGCCACGGCATGCTGGAGCTGGGCCTAGCCCGCAGCAACTTCCGACGACGCGAAATCATTACCACTGCGCTATGGGAAGACACCCTGGTGGCCATCGTGCCCAAAAACCATCCGACACTGCGCCACCACAGAATCCCATTGGATGAACTGCTGCAATATCCCATGATCGGCAGCGACCCCGAAGCCTACGGCGGCTACCACCAGCAAATCGACCGGCTTCTACGCACTGCCAGCACACGGCCCCGGATTACCGAATGGGCAAAATCCATGGATATGCTGATCACCCTTATCAGCGCCGGTCATGGCGTCGCCATCGCCAGCGCATCACGCTTGGCCGCTTGCCGCCATCACAACACCGTTGTGCGCCCACTCGACACCCCGCGCACAGCACTGCTGACCTATCTGCTGCACCACGAATCCTTGGATTCAATCGCCGCAACCGATTTTATTGGGCGCATGCGTCATCAGCAGTGGAATAACGATGAGGACTGGAATGAGGATACAGAGGAAGAAATGCAGGAAGATGGCATTGAACATCTGGATGCGGGCCATCCAATGCCGATGATGCAGCGGCCTTACGAAGGAGGATATGCAAGGCCGGGGGTGTGAGGTGAGGTAAAGCCAAAACAGCGGTGCATTCGGAAGGGAATGCACCGCTTAAAGTCACTGCTTGGCGCGTTGCTTGCTGTAATGGAGAGTCAGTTTTTCACTGATTTCCACCTTACTCTTGCGCAGCAATTCGATCTCGGATGGCGTCAACATCCTCGCTTCTTTCAAGGTAGCGAGCTTCTGATTGAGTAAGGCAGTCGAAGGCGTGACCGAAGCGCTCGTGCCACCAGCTTTCAAGTTTCTGTCCATGTTTTTTCCTCAAAGATAGTAATTGCTCCGACCCCAGGGAAATTTGCGCGGAAAACGGTTTTCCAGTTAATACCGTAGCACCGAGAACGGTGCCACCTTCCGTTTCGATAAACCCACGCAGATTCGCAAGGGTTCCACCCTGACCAATAAAATCATCAACCAAAAAGTACATTGTGCCAGGTGTGATATTCCCCTGAAACAATGCTTGCCTAGCCAAGCGACCATAACCGCTCGCGCCTGTATGTCTGACCACATTAACCTGAACGATGCTACGTTCAACTTCTAAGCCGAGTAGAGAAGCCAACTTATCTGCAATAGCCTGTGGAATGCTATTCACGCCATCACGTTCAAAAGCGTGTGCGGAAGCAAGATAAGGGCGTCTTTCCCCGAGTAGCTTTTTGATGCTTTCCACGGCTTCAAGCGAAACAGTTTCATCAACCAGTCTTTGTGCAGAATCCGCATCACCAGCCTTTGCTGCAGGGTAGGCAGGATGCTTTTTTACCGACGATTCCGACGCATGGATGATGACATCAGGAAAATCATTCCAGGGAACCCTGCGGGGTATTGAATCCAAGTCGCTGGCAGTCAATTTTTCCCCTTCATTCTGACGCCTTAACAGACCCTTGATTCTAACATGGCCTTCTGCTAGAGGAAGCCATCGGACATCGTGCAGTGGGCCGGTACACGCCATGTACCTGTCACAACAGACGCTTTCTTGCAAGCACGAAAAACGCGGCCATGACGCTACTCACGTCCACCAACGCTTATGGCGAGCCAACGAGGTTTTGTTGTAGCGATGCCACAACTAATTTCAGGCGTTCCAGGGCGGAAAAGTTGTTCCACTGAAGGCCATGGAGAGCCAGAAAATTTGTGTATATGCTTGCCGACAGTAAGACGAGCGGTGGCAAGCTGATAGGCAGCGCCAACCAGAGCACACATCCGGCTGACCAGGCTGATGAAACCTTGCTTTCC
>JAAZDZ010000245.1 GCA_012512545.1 Alcaligenaceae bacterium
ACCTGGCGGATGCTTTCCTCTTTGAATTCCAGAGTGTACTTTCCGCGCTTCAATATGTCAGACATTTCAGACTCCTTGGTTCCAATTTAACCGGGACTAAGGACTACGTCAGTCAGGGGCAGGTTCAGTCCTCCATCTGTTGAGAATACGCAGGCGCTGCGTAGCGTTTCTGAAGTGATTCAGTAGTGACATGGAAAGACTCCTGCCCCAGACGCCGGGCGGCGTAGGGGTGACGGTGACAAGGGAAAAGGGGGCCGGTGGGGCGTGCTCAGGTGTCGGAACGCTGGCCGGGTTCAGGGTCGGACGTCTGGGAAAAGCCGTCAGTGGCCGGGTTGGAGGTGAAACCGTCGGGTGTGCCGGGTGGCGCTTCAGGCTGCGGTTTCTGCTTGGGCTTCTCCGCGGGTAGGGCCGGTGTGTCGGTCGTGGCCGGGGATGTTGTGTCGTCGGCAAGCGGCACCAGGGCAGGAACCTTAATACCTGCCTGGGTCAGTACCCTTCCCACATAGCCGTTGGTAAAGCCACGGCTGAAGTTGCCGGTGTTGTAGCAGGACAGTGCGGCGCGCAGTGCCTGCTGCGGGTCTTTGTACGTGGGTAAGGCCCGGGCGTAGCACTCAGCCAGCACGGTCTGGGCGGCAGCGAGGTTCTTGCAGGGGTCAAAGACGGTCGTGGCATCCAGTTTCAGCCAGGCCCAGTTGCGCACATTGATCTGTCCCAGCCCGGCATCGAAGTCGATGCCCTGGTCAATCAGCGTCTGCGCTGCTGCCGTGGCTTCTTCCAGGTTGCGGGGTTGACGCTTCAGTGGGTGGCCCTTGCGGTTGACCCCGATGGCGTACTGCTGCGCCCTGGATTCATGCTTGACCACGGCCAGCAGTGTGACCGGATGAATATCAGGCGCGCAGGTAAGGGCCAGCGCGGCGAGTTCTGCAAGCATGGTGGCGTCCTCAGTTGTCGCTGCGGTGCCTGGGGTCAGTCAGCGAGAAATTCCAGCCGCTGGCCCACTGTCCCGTGTGCTCAGCTTCCCACTTGGCATGAGCCGCGTCGTAATCTTCAGACTTGATCCAGTAGCCGCCCATGGCCGGCCTGCCCACGTACCGGATGGATAGCTCATAAGTCCAGGCGTGATCGTTGTAGAGCACACAATAGGCGGGCAGCTGTGTGAGCGTGACGGTGCGAAGCGGATGCACTTCGTAGACGGGTGCCGCGCTGTCGCCACCGTAACTGTATCCGCGTTCGCGCCATTTGTAGGCGGTGCCGGAATAGCTGCTGTTCAGATATTCCGCATCACACTTGCCAGCACCCCGTGAAATCGCGTCGATGCGCTGTGCCATCCCAGGTTCGCCGGAAGCCGGACATTCAGACAGGAAAGCCCGTCTGGCCGCGACCGTCGCAGACCAGTCCAGGCCGCGCTTGTTGTATTTCTTGATGTCGAAATAATGATCCAGCGAAGGGCTGCACTCACCAGGCCGCAAACTGGACGACAGGCATAGCGTCGCTTCGCAGGCCAGGCGGGGGATGCCGGTCAGTAGCTCAATGGTGCCGTTTGCGTGGGCAGCAGGAGCCAGGGCGCAGGCAAGCGCCAGCGCCCCAGCCCGCAGGGCGGGAAGGGTGTGCATGAGAAAGTTTCCGGGAGTGAGGTAGAGCGTGCGGCCTGTCGGCCTGGAGGGGTCAGCGCTGCTGCAGCGTCTGTTGTGCGATGGCGAGATGTTCAGGTTTGGCCATGGCCCGCAGCAGGTGGGCGCTTTCAATGGCAGCCAGGCGGGTATCGCGAAGCTGGCCCAGATCAGCCACGACCTTGCGCAGCAGCGTCAGTTCTTCCTGCAGCGTATTGTCGGCTGAAAGGCGTCGCCTTATATAGTTAGAGAGGGATAGCCCAGACAAGGCGGCTGCATCGCCCAGGCGCGCAGCATGAGACGGGGTCACCCGGATGCGTATGACCTCGGAAAGAGGTTCGTTCATGAAAACTCCTGTGTATGAGTACAGGCTTAACGTGCGATAGGGCGGAAGTATCCCTTGATGCAATCCAGGTTGCGGATGGCTATCTGGATGTGCGTGCGTCGATGGAACCCGGCACCAGGGTAAAGCTCAACATCTTCCCTGAATGGCGCCCTGACGGAGTCGTAGGGTGGCAGACCCTTGCCTTCCCGGTATGCGTGGACGGCAGTGATGACCTGACAATCTAGCTCCCGCCTGAGTTTGTCAGGCCCACCTTTGTTGGCAGGCAACGGTATACCCAGTTCGTTATAGCTTTCTGTCAGAATGGCGTAGGCTTCAGCTACCTCTTCAAGACCCGACCGAGTGGTCAAGTCCAGGCACAATTTCAGGTCAAGGACTGCGCCGACAGCGTCTGGTGTCTTGATTTTGGATTTCGCATTGCCCGTGCTGGCCCACTCGTATGCTCGCTGGGGATAATTTTCCCAGAAATAGATACCGTGACCCAGCCATTCGTACTTGCCGGCGCTAGGTTTGAGGTGCTTTGATGGGTCAGCGACCAGTGCGGTAACGGTTTCTTGCTCTGTTCCGTGGAAGCCGAGGATAAACGATGGCTGCGTCTGATACAAAAGCCACGATTTAGCCACGGATCAAATTCTTCCGCTTGCCTTCTGGTGTGAGGACGCCCAGATCAACGAGAAACTTGCGAGCAGCTTCAGGAGAGGTCGCGATCTTCTTGCGGTAGCGCGCATATCTTTAATCAAGGCTTCGCCCTCCAGCATCTTGGTATGGCCGACAACAGGCTCGGAGTGAGACCGTATGCGACTGATGGTGCTGGAT
>JAAZDZ010000246.1 GCA_012512545.1 Alcaligenaceae bacterium
GCCTGGCGCTGTTTGCCGACATGCTGTTTCCGGGCGACCCGCTCGATATGGTGGCCATGCCGCTGCTGACTCCCGGGCAGGAAGCGGAATTCCCCCTGGGCAGCGACACCCTCGGGCGCGATGTGGCCGCAGGCATCGCCCACGGCGCGCGCGTCACGCTGATGACTGGGGCCGTGGCCGCCATCATCAGCCTGTTCATTGGTGTGCTCATCGGCAGCGCGGCCGGCTACTTCGGCGGCTGGCTGGAAGATATTCTGGTGCGCATCACCGAAGTCTTCCAGACCATTCCCTCATTCCTGCTGGTCATTGTGCTGGTGGTGATTGGCCAGCCCAGCGTTTCCACCATTATTCTGGCAATCGGGCTGGCTTCGTGGCCGGTGATCGCCCGGGTGGTGCGGGCCGAATTCCGCAGCCTGCGGGAATCGGATTTCGTGCTGGCCGCGCGCAGCCTGGGCTTCAGCAACCGGCGCATCATTTTCCAGGAAATCCTGCCCAATGCGCTGCCACCCGTCATTGTCACCACCTCCGTCATTGTGGCCAGCGCCATTCTGATTGAGTCGGGCCTGTCTTTCCTGGGCATGGGCGACCCCAATGTGGTGTCCTGGGGCAGCATGATTGGCGAAGGCCGCGAGCAGCTTCGCACCGCCTGGTATCTGACTGCTCTGCCCGGCGTGTTCATCATCCTGACTGTCATGGCGCTGAATCTGGTGGGCGACGGCCTGAACGACGCCTTCAATCCGCGTCTGAGGGGGATGTAATGGCCGGGCTGTTCAACCACACTGCTTTACCCGATACCGGCACAGAACCGCTGCTGGAAATTCGCGGGCTGAATGTCCACTTCCGTGGCTCGCAGGGGCATTTCCAGGCCGTGCGGCAGCTTGACCTTGCCATTGCTCAGGGCGAAACCGTTGCGCTGGTGGGCGAATCGGGCTGTGGAAAATCCACGACCGCGCTGGCCATCATGCAATTGCTGGCGCCAGGCGCCAGTCTGGAAGGCGACATCCATTTCGCCGGGCGCAACCTGGCGACTCTGAGTCAGCGGCAGATGCGCAAAGTACGGGGCCGCGAGATCTCCATGATTTTCCAGGAGCCCATGACTTCCCTGAACCCGGTACACACCATAGGCAGGCAGATCATGGAGGTCTTGCGCCTGCACGAGGGCCTGTCGCGCCAGGCGGCACGCGCGCGCGCCATCGAACTGCTGGATCTGGTCCGTATTCCCGAGCCGCAGCGCCGCCTCGACGACTACCCCCACAATCTGTCGGGCGGCCAGCGCCAGCGGGTAATGATTGCCATGGCGGTCGCCTGCCAGCCCCGGCTGCTCATCGCCGACGAACCCACCACAGCGCTGGATGTCACCATCCAGGCCCAGGTGCTGGCCCTGCTGGACCGCCTGCGGCGCGAACTTTCCATGGGCATGCTGCTCATCACCCACGATCTGGGCGTGGTTTCGCAGTGGGCCGACCGGGTCGCCGTCATGTATGACGGCGAAAAGGTTGAAGAAGCCGGCACCGGCACCCTGTTCCGCTCGCCATCCCATCCCTACACCCGGGGCCTGATCGGCGCTTCCCTGCATGGCGGCACCAGCGGGCATTACTCTGAATCGCGCCTGCCAGAGATTCTCACCGAAACCGACCCGGTCAGCGGGGCGAAAAGCTTTAAGCTCCACACCCCTGCACTGCCCGACAAAGATGCCAGTCACGCAGCAGGCCCCGACGCTTCTGGTTCAGCCACGGCAGGCATGCGCCCCGTACTGCTGGATGTCGAGAACCTGGTCTGCACCTATGCAACGCCGCAAGGCCCGTATGTCGCAGTGGATAATGCCTCGTTTCAGATCGGCGTCGGCGAAAGCCTGGGGCTGGTGGGCGAATCGGGCAGCGGAAAATCCACCTTGAGCAAGGCGGTGATGCGTTTGCTGGCGGTCACATCGGGGCGTATCGCCTATGCGGGAACCGACCTCGCTCCCTTGCGCGAAAAAGCGCTCAAGCCCTGGAGGCGGCGCATTCAGATGGTCTTCCAAGACCCTTATGCATCGCTGAATCCACGGCGCAGCGTCTTCGATATTCTCGATACCGTCCTGCGGGTCCACAATGTCAGCGACAAGGCGGAACGCGCGCGCCGCATCAGCGCCATGCTCGACCGCGTGGGCCTGCCCGCCAACGCCGGGCGGCGCTATCCCAACGAGTTTTCCGGCGGCCAGCGCCAGCGCATCGGCATTGCCCGGGCACTGATACTCAAGCCTGAACTGGTCGTGTGCGACGAACCTGTCTCCGCACTGGACGTTTCCATTCAGGCGCAGATACTCAATCTGCTGGTCGAGCTGAAAGAAGAATTCGGCCTGTCCTACCTGTTCATTTCGCATGACCTCGCTGTGGTGCGCTATATCGCCGACCGCGTCATGGTGATGAACCAGGGCCGGATCATCGAATCAGGCAGTCATGAGGAAATCTGGCAAGCGCCCCGCCATCCCTACACGCGCAGCCTGATTGATGCCGTACCCGGCAAACGGCAACCTGCCAGCGAAGCCTGAAAAAAGCGAAGCCTGAAAAACAAAGCCCCGGCCAGGCATGAGCCGGACCGGGGCTTTGCACCCTTGCCAAGGGACGTTCAGAGTGTTTGCAGAGACATGCTGGAAGGCGCCTGGACACGCAGGGGGTCTGCCTCCGGGCTGTCAATGATTTCCGAAGAGTTGATCTTGAACACAGCCACGGCTTCAGCCAGGCGGCTGGCCTGTTCCTGCAGGGAACCGGCTGCGGCGGCGGCCTCTTCGACCAGGGCGGCGTTCTGCTGAGTGACGCCATCCATTTCTGTCACGGCGCGGTTAACC
>JAAZDZ010000247.1 GCA_012512545.1 Alcaligenaceae bacterium
ATACCGAAAAGCACGGGAAGCGCATAGACCGTGATCGTCTGGATAAGGTCGGACATCTGGCGTCTGGCTTAATCCAGCCCGACGGCAGCGAGATCGCCCTGACCGCGGCGCAGCACTTCAGGCAATGGCCCGGTGAGATCAATGACAGTGGTCGGCGCCAGCGAGCAGGCACCGCCATCCACAACCGCCGCCAGTTGCCCGCCATAGCGCTGGAAGATTTCCTCGGCGTCGTTAAGCGGCTGTTCTCCGTCTTCGGGAATAAGCGTGGTGGATACCAGGGGCGTACCTGCAGCCTCGATGAAATCCAGCGTAATGCGATGATCGGGCACGCGGATGCCAATGGTTTTTCGCGAAGGATGGGAAACCCGACGCGGTACTTCCTTGCTGGCTTCAAGTATGAACGTGTAGGAACCGGGCGTGGCCAGCTTCAAAAAGCGGTACTGACGGTTATCAACGCGGGCGAAATGACTGATTTCGCTCAGGTCGCGGCACAGCAAGGTCAGATGATGGCGTTCGTCCAAACCGCGCAGCCTGCGCAAGGCATCGGCAGCGGACTTGTCATCCAGGCGCGCGACAACGGCGTAGCTGGAATCGGTGGGGATGGCAACCAAGCCGCCTTCGGCCAAAAGCTGACCAGCCTGATTGAGCAGCCGGGACTGCGGATTTTCTCGGTGAACGACAAAAAGTTGAGCCATTTAGTTGTTTCCTAGCATTCTTGTTGGTCAGTTTAAGGGCGCTCCGAGACACAGGCAACGACTAATTTCGCCCTACGATACATCGGCCCGCTGGCGCGGGCAATCAAGCAGGTCACTGGCCTGAACACAGCAACTGGCCCACAAATATTATTTCATGCTAGAATTCATGTTCTTTCAGTGGCGCGGGTGCTTACGCCTGCAACAGAAGGCAGCGCCTTCAGGCTGAAAGCAGTGGTGACCGTAGCTCAGTTGGTAGAGTCCCGGATTGTGATTCCGGTTGTCGTGGGTTCGAGCCCCATCGGTCACCCCAGAATTCCTTGAGAAATCAACACATCAGCAATAAGATGATTTTTCACTTTCTGAAAATCAGAACGAAAATCTGAAATTCAGAATAAGAGCCCGCCACGCGCGGGCTTTTTTGTGCCCTCACCACAGCCGCCTGCTGCGCTGCGGCAACAACCGCGCTGCACACCCGCCAGCAAAGCCAGCTTGTCACACGCATCGGGTAAACTCCCCGCATCCTTGCGACATCCTGCAGGCTATACGGTGTATGCATGACCTCACTCCAACTGCTCCTTGACGAGTACTGGCCGCATCTTGTCCTGCTGCTGAGCATTGTAATGGGCGGCAGTGCCGCCATTCATGCCGCCATGACGAAAAGCGACGTCAGGGCCGCCATTGCCTGGGTGGGCGTCGTTATCATGTCGCCTCTGCTGGGGCCGTTCCTCTATCTGATCGCGGGCGTCAACCGCATCCGGCACGACCATATTTCCGACCAGCGCAACCGCAATCTGCTGAAATACACCACCAACAATACGCTGGGCCCGATCGACATTGCCGAGCTTGCCGCACCTCAGTTTCAGTCCCTGCACACCCTGAGCGACAGTCTGAGCCGTTTCCCCCTGCTGGGCGACAACCATGTGAGCATTCTGCGCAGCGGCGATGAAGCGTACCCCGCCATGCTGGCCGCCATCGACGCCGCTGAACGCACGATTGCGCTGGAAACCTATATTTTCGATAACGATTCTCAGGGCAGGCTGTTTGTGGCAGCCCTGGCGCGCGCCAAACAGCGAGGGGTGGAAATCCGCGTGCTGATAGATGCCGTCGGCGCGCGTTATTCGCAGCCGGCCATCACCTGGTCATTACGCCGCAATGGCATTCCCTATGCTTTATTCATGACCAACCCCATGGGCATCCGCACGCCCTACGCCAACTTGCGCAGCCACCGCAAGATTCTGGTGGTCGATGGGCGCGTGGGTTTTACCGGCGGCATGAATATACGCGAGAACTTTGTTTCCACAGTCGCCAAAGGCAAGGTCGCCAATGACACCCATTTCAGGGTGGGTGGGCCCGTGGTGGCTCAGCTGCTGGCCGTCTTCCTGCACGATTGGGAATTCACCACCAAAGAAGCCTTGCCCTTTGAGCACTGGATGGCGCCAAAATGGGAACCTCCCACCCCGCATGTGGCGGCGCGCTGCATTCATTCAGGCCCCGACCGCTACATGGCCAGCACGCACAGCCTGTTGCTGGGCGCCCTGGCCGTGGCGCAGCACCACATACGCATACAGTCGCCCTACTTCCTGCCCGACCAGGTTCTGCTGGGCGCCATCAATACCGCGGCGCGGCGCGGCGTGTTGGTCGATATCGTGATTCAGGGCCAGAACAACCTGCGCCTGGTCAACTATGCCATGACAGCCCAGCTTGACCAGGTGGTGCGCTCAGGCTGCCGGGTCTGGCGGACTGCCGGTAATTTCAACCATTCGAAGCTGACCACCATTGATGGCGCATGGTCGCTGATCGGGTCGTCCAACCTCGACCCGCGCAGCCTGAGGCTCAACTTCGAGCTGGACATGGAAATCTACAGCCGCAACCTGGCCCGCCGCCTGGAGGACCTGATCGATCTGGAGATTTCCCACTCAGAAATCGTCACGCTGGAATCGCTGGCAGCGATTCCATTTCGCAAACGCCTGCGCAACCGCATTATCTGGCTGGCCAGCCCCTATCTTTAAAGCCTTAACGCGGACAGAACTGCTCGGCCAGCCTTACCCAATATGCGGCACCGATGGACAGAGCATCGTCGTTGAAGTCGTAGTAAGGGTTGTGAACCGGCGGGTCATTCTCACCCCGGGCCGTTCCCAGGATAATGTAGGCGCCCGGACACGCCTGCTGCATGAAGGCGAAATCCTCAGAACCCATTCTCAACCGGCAATCAGTATCTACATTATCTACACCCACCAAGCTTTGCGCCGCCCTGATGGCATACCGGGTCGGTTCGGCCGCATTGGTGGTTGCGGGATAGCCTTCTCTGTAATTCAGCGTAATGTGCGCCCCGGAGGCCAGCGCCACACCTTCGCATACTTCGCTGATACGCGACTTTGCCAGCGCCCGGGCCTTATCGGTGAAGGAACGGCAGGTTCCGCGAATCACGGTTTCCTGGGGCAGCACATTCCAGGTGTCGCCCCCACGAATCTGGGTCACGCTGATCACCAGTGAATCCAGCGGGTCCATATTTCTGCTGACAATACCCTGCAATGCCCCCACCACACTGGACGCTGCCACAATGGTATCGACGCCGGTGTGAGGGTGAGCCGCGTGCGCGCCGTCGCCCGACACCACGATTTCGAAGAAATCCGAAGCAGACAGCATGGCGCCTTCGCGAATACTGAATGTGCCAAAACGCATCTGCGGCCCATTATGAAGCCCGAATACGGCATCGCAGGGAAAACGGGTGAACAAGCCGTCTTGCACCATGTATTTGCCGCCGCCCTCGTTCTCTTCAGCGGGTTGGAAAATGAAATGGATGGTGCCACGAAAAGGCTTGTGCTCGCTCAGGTATTGAGCCGCGCCCAGAAGCATGGCGGTGTGACCATCGTGCCCGCACCCATGCATTTTTCCTGCATAGGTTGATGCGTGAGCGCAATTACCCAGCTCCTGCATATCCAGGGCATCCATATCGGCCCGCAGGCCCAGATTGGGCCCTTCGCCATTGCGCAGCGTGCCCACCAGGCCGGTGGTCGCCAGCCCGCGAGTCACTTCCAGGCCCATCTCCTGCAGGGCACGGGCGACCACATCGGAGGTCCGGTGCTCTTCAAAAGCGGTTTCAGGGTGAGCGTGCAGATCGCGCCGCCAGGCCATCATTTTTTCGTGAAGTGACTTCGGAATCAGATCTTCATCAACCATATCAAAGCCTTTATCGGGTAGGTCTGAGGGAAATAAGCCGATTGTGCGCATGGCCTTGAAGGGCAGCAATGACCAAGCGCGCCTAAAATCGTTGCAGGTACAACAACAAAGCAACCTGACGGAGGCATGCAATCCATGCAAAAGATGATCAATACAAAGCGTCTGGAGTATTTTCTTCAGGTGACGGTCTCGGGCTCCGTGCGAGGCGCCGCAGAGCAGTTGGGTGTCGATCCGTCTTCCGTCAGCCGGGCTGTTTCGCAATTGGAAAAAGAAACCGGACTGACGCTGCTGGAACGCAGAGGGCGTGGCGTCGCCCCCTCTGAGGCTGGCCAGGTGCTGGCGCGTTATGCCCGCCGCCAGCAGGAAATCCTCAACGAATTCCACGAGGAGCTGGATCAATCCAGAAATGCCACCCGCGGCCATGTGAATATGGGGCTGGGCGAAGGCATGCTGGACATGTTCTTCCACCCTCTGACGACCAACTATATGCGGCAATACCCCCACATCACCCTGGATCTCAACGTTTCAAGCGTGGAGCAGCACGTTCAGGAACTCGTCGAGGACAACATGGATATCGCAGTGCTCTACAGTGCCCACGACGACGCGCGCCTGCGTTACCACCTGGTGCTGCCTTCATCGCCCATTCAGGCCATCGTGCACAAGGATCATCCCCTGGTGCAGATTGGCCGCCCTCTGACACTGACCGACCTCGCCCCTTATAACGGCGCCACATTGCACGAACGATTCGGCCTGCGCCAATATGTGCGGGCCGCCGAAGCCAACGAACAGATACAGCTGAAGCATGTGCTGCATACCTCGTCTTACCGCGCTTTGTGGCAGTTCGCGAATGCAGGGCTGGGCTATACGTTGTGCGGCACTTCATTCGCCGCCTGGTTCAACATGCCCGATCTCGTCGCCCTGCCCATGAAGAACCCGATTCTGCAAAGCCGCGTGGCCATTGTTACCCGTGCGGGCCGCCATCCTTCCGCTGCGGCGCGCTCCTTGCTGCAATATCTGATTACGGAAATCCCCCCTTTGCGGGCCGTCACCCAGATTGCCATGATGAACGAGAGCGACGGGCAAGCACCCGGCACCAGCGGGACTGTTGAGTAAATCGCAAGAGTTTTGCATCAGATCAGTCATTGTTCTCTCAACCGGCGGCTCCTAATCTAGCCCTGTTGTTTGCGCCGGGCCCGACAGAGCCGGACGCTATTACTTACCAGCCAAATCAGGAAGAGACAATG
This sequence comes from Alcaligenaceae bacterium, assembly GCA_012512545.1. Taxonomy (GTDB): domain Bacteria; phylum Pseudomonadota; class Gammaproteobacteria; order Burkholderiales; family Burkholderiaceae_B; genus Yanghanlia. The sequence goes on from JAAZDZ010000247.1 coordinate 5,120, forward strand.
AAACTACCGCTGCATAACTTCAAGACATTCATGGCGGCACTGGTCTGTGCTTCATGCGCACTCCTGGGCAGCACCCAGGCTGCCGCCCAGGATTACCCGCAGGCCCAGCCCCTGTCGCTGATCGTGCCCTACCCCGCCGGCGGCCCCAGCGATGCATCGGCACGGATATTCTCCGAGGCCATCAGCGAATACCTCAAGCAGAATGTGGTCGTGGAAAACATCGGTGGCGCAACCGGCACGATTGCCGCGCGCCGCATGCTGAGCGGCAAAGCCGACGGCTACACTTTCTTCCACGGTTCGCCCAACGAACTGATTCTCCCCACGCTGATCCACAAGGCTGTCACTTTCAAGCCCGAGGATTTTGAACTGGTGCAGGCCATCACCACCGCAACCATTGTGGTCCTGACGCGCGCCGACCTCGATGTCAATAACCTGGACGACCTCATCCGTCTGGCGAAAAGCAGGACCGATTCGCCTCTGACCTATGGCAGTGTCGGCAACGGCTCTCTTTATCACCTGCTCACCGAGCGTATCGGCAAAGACACTGGCATCACCGTCGAGCACGTTCCCTACCGCGGGTCTTCGCCCGCACTGATTGACCTGGCAGGCGGCCAGATTGATTTTGCGGTGCTGGCCTTCCAGACATCCATGATCGGCCTGCAAGAACAGGGCCGCATCAAGATTCTTTCCGCGTTGGGTAACAGCGTGCCCGAGCCCTTGAAAGATATTCCCAAGCCCAAAGACAGCGAACAGCTGAAAGACTTCGATTACGGCATCCGTGGCGGTTATTTTGTGAAGGCGGGCACGCCCGAGGAAGTCAAGAAAGTGCTGCGCGCAGCCGTAGGTTATGCGCTGGAAAAGCCCGATGTGCGTGAAAAACTGGAAATCGAAGGGCGCATTGTCTATCACCCCATGACGGCCGAAGAGAACGAGGAACTGTGGAACAATGAAATCAGCAGCCTGCGCAATCTGATCGAAGTCGTAGGGTTCGAGCCGATCTGACCCCCCAACGCCGGATTGAAGCTTTACACGCTCAACCCGGCCTCCTTCCAGGCAGCCTGAGGCTGCCACAGCATGCAAGAACTGCCCGGCCTCAAGCGAGCGCCGGGCTTTCTTTTGCTTCACAGGAAGCAGCGGCCTGCCCCGCCGCTTCTGCAGACACCGCGGTTTCCATTACTTGCAGGCCCAGCCGCCGCATCAGCGCGCGGTCTTTATCCTGCTGCGGGTTCGTCGTCGTCAGCAGTTCGTCGCCATAGAAGATGGAGTTGGCGCCTGCCATAAAACACAAAGCCTGGGTCGCGTCGCTCATCTCGGTGCGGCCTGCCGACAACCGCAGCACGGCTTCAGGCATGATGATTCTGGCCACGGCAATCGTGCGCACAAACTCAAACTCATCAACAGGCTGCACATCCGCCAGGGGCGTGCCTGCGACCCGGACCAGATTATTGATAGGCACAGATTCGGGATAAGGGCTGAGATTGGCCAGCTGCGCCAGCAACCCCGCCCGCTCACGGCGCGATTCGCCCAACCCCACAATGCCGCCGCAACACACTTTAATCCCGGCCCCGCGCACCGCCTGCAAGGTATCCAGGCGATCCTGATAGGTACGCGTGGTAATGATGTTGCCGTAGAATTCGGGCGAAGTATCCAGATTATGGTTGTAGTAATCCAGCCCGGCCTCGCGCAGGCGTTCAGCCTGCCCCGTCTTAAGCATGCCGAGCGTGACACAGGTTTCCATACCCAGCGCCTTGACCGCCGACACCATTTCCAGCACATCGTCCAGCTGCCGCTCAGTCGGCGAACGCCAGGCCGCCCCCATGCAGAAGCGCTGCGCCCCCTGATCGCACGCGGCGCGGGCGGCTGTCAACACTTCCTCAAGCGCGGCGAGCCGGCTTTCTTCCGCCAGGCTGGTGTCGTGGTGCTTGGATTGCGGGCAATAGGCGCAGTCCTCGGTACAGGCCCCCGTCTTGATCGACATAAGCGTGGACAACTGAATCTGGTTGGATACGTGATGCCGACGGTGGACTTCCTGCGCCCTGTGCATCAAATTAAGAAACGGCAGTTCAAACAGGCTTGAAACCGAAGAAACATTCCAGGCTCCGGTATCGCGGGAAATGGCAGTGGCTTCCATACATGAACTCAACTGTAGAAAAGCCGCCATGGTAGAAAGCGGATGTCTGCAGAGGCAAACTCCCGGAAGGCGTTATTCTTGGAATTACTGCCAAAAATACAGATAAAATCCGTTAACTTCTACCAATTACCGCTAAAACACCTCACCAAGAGATCACGGATGCCACCCCGTCAAAATGTATCAATCTAATACAGTGCGGGTGTGGCATACATCGTAGTGGCGCGGCAGGAGGGTCTCGAACCCCCGACCTCAGGCTTAGAAGGCCCGTGCTCTATCCAACTGAGCTACTGCCGCAATGAGGAGAAGCACGGCATTTTACCGTTGCAACGGCAAAGCGCCAAACGGCGCCCCGCGGGCACGAGATTCGCTAGGGCGAAAAGGCCGTTACAACTCGTAGTCGCGATGACTGGAGCCGATGTTACATTTTTGTCGTTATTTTTAAGCACAAGAATCCTATGACAGATCAAATCCGCTGGAAGCAAAGACTGCAC